>CAYSZE010000311.1:0-9246 GCA_964435255.1 uncultured Oligoflexia bacterium | reverse complement strand
ATTAGATGAGGTTGGTGTTGAAGAGCTAAAAGAGCCAAAAAAAGTTTTAATTGTCGAAAAAACAATAGAAGTAGTGGATGAAAAGAACCCGACTCGTTTTGTGCGGATCGAACCATCCAAAAAACCTCTTATTTCTTATGCTATTGACTTTGGAAATGTAGCGGCAATTGGCCGTCAGGCTATTTCCTTAGATTATACAGCAAAGTCATTTTGTGAATTATTCGCATTTGCTCGTACTTTTGGTTTAAAAGAAGAAATCGATTTCTTGCATTCAAAAGGTCTGGCAAAAGGAGGTTCTTTAGAAAATGCTATTGTTGTTTCAAGAACCGATGGCGTATTGAATTCTCAAGGACTGCGGAACGAACAAGAATTTGTTATGCACAAAGCTCTAGACTGTATTGGTGATTTGCATTTAGTAGGAATGCCAATATTAGGACATGTTATTGCAAATAAAGCGGGGCATGATCTTCATAATAAACTAGCAAGAGCTATTTTAACTGCCACAGAATCAACGCGCGTTTTTGTTCCAAGTGCAAAAGATTCCAGTCGTCTAAAAGCCCTTCTGACTTATCCAAAATCTTTAGAAGAATTAAAAATAAATTTAACAGGTCTTGCTATAGGCTAATTCTAGTTTTTAACATCTCTTCTGCCATAATTCTTTGAATAAGAAAACAATAGAATTTTTCACAGCTTAGTGATACTATCACATTTACTAAATGTGCTTCTAAATCTTTTTATTCTTATATTTCAATTATTATGGACTTTTATTTTGAACTATAAATATTATAAAAATAGATTAAACCTTGTTGACTCTTACAAAATCGGGGTTAAGTTTTGACCGCAACTATATTTTTTTCTGTCGTAACATGTACAAAAAACCCCGACAGTTTCCTGGAGTATTATTAGATGAGTACAAAACGAAATTATTATGACATTTTACAGGTCTCAAAGAATGCTTCTGCTGATGAAATAAAAAAAGCTTACCGTAAACTTGCAGTTCAATATCATCCTGATCGTAATCCTGGAGACAAGGTAGCTGAAGAAAAGTTTAAAGAAGCGGCAGAAGCATATGAAGTATTAAGTGATCCAGCAAAGCGGCAACGTTTTGATCAATTTGGACACGCTGGGGTCAATGGTGCAGGCTTTGGTTCTGGTGGGTTTGGCAATGTCGATGATGTTTTTGAACACTTTGGTTCTATTTTTGAAGACCTTTTTGGCATGGGCGGCGGAAGAAAAAGAGGCGGCGGCAATCGAGCAAGAAAAGGAAGTGATTTACGTTATGATCTAAAAGTAACGTTTAAAGAATCTGTTTTAGGTACTGAAAAGAAAATTCAAATTCCAAGAAAAATGGCTTGTACTTCTTGTGATGGTTCAGGAGCGGCAAAAGGCACCAAGCCTGTAACATGCTCCACCTGTCGTGGACAAGGACAAGTCGCAGTACAACAAGGTTTCTTCACTTATGCTTCAACCTGTCCTGATTGTAATGGCAGTGGTAAAAGCATTTCGACTCCTTGCGGTGATTGTAAAGGTTCTGGCTTTCAAACAAAATCTTCAAATATTAATGTGAAAATTCCTGCTGGAATAGACACAGGCATGCGTCTGCGCGTGTCTGGTGAAGGTGAAGGCGGCGCAAATGGCGGACCAGCTGGAGATCTTTACGTCTTCATTGAAGTTGAACCCAATCCTTTTTTCAAACGGGAAGAATTCGATTTAGTATATTCACTAAGAATTGGAGTTGCCCAAGCAATATTAGGAACGGATGTTAGCATTGATTGTTTTGAAGAGGAGCCGCGTAAAATAGAAATTCCTCCAGGTATTCAACCTGGACAGCGTTTAGTTGTTCAAGGTGCTGGTATACCAAAGCTTGAAAAATATGGTAGAGGAAAAGGGGATCTGATCATTGAAGTGAGTGTTGAGATTCCTACAAAAGTAAATAAAGAAGCAGAAGAACATTTACGTGCTTTTGCTCAAAAAGTTGGACAAAATGTAAAAAACAATAATGGCTTTTTTGACAAAATATTTGGGTAATTTATATGAAAATGCATTTTTTTAATACACTTACTGGCAAGAAAGAACAATTTAATCCTCTTACTGTGGGTAAGGTTAAAATGTATTGTTGTGGGGTTACACCATATGGAAATACGCATATTGGGCACAGTCGTACTTTTTTTTCTTATGATCTTTTGTATAGAACTCTTATCGATCATGGTTACAGCGTAGAATGGGCTAGAAACATTACAGATGTTGATGATAAAATTATTAATAAAGCGCATGCAGAAGGCCTTTCTTGTGCTGACATTGTTGCAAGATATGTCAGTGAACAAGATGAAATGCTAGAATTATTTAATTTAATCCGGCCACAATATGAACCTAAAGTTACAGAAAGTATTCCGCAAATTATAGATCTGATTCAAACTCTTATTACAAAAGAGTATGCTTATGTCTCTACTTCAGGAGTCTATTACAGAGTCAGAAAATTTAGTGAATATGGAAAATTAAGCAAAAATAAAATTAATGATCTTAAAAAAGGAGCCCGCATAGAAGTCGATGAGTCAAAGGAAGATGCTCTCGATTTTGCTCTGTGGAAATTTGCCAAACCTGGAGAAATATTTTGGCCTTCTCCCTGGGGCAATGGGCGCCCAGGTTGGCATGTGGAATGCTCTGCCATGATTCATTCAAAATTTGGAGATTCTATTGATATTCACATGGGTGGAAGAGATCTCATTTTCCCACATCATGAAGCTGAAATTGCGCAATCAGAAGGAGCAACTGGAAAGCCCTTTGCAACAAATTGGTTGCATGCAGGAATGGTGACTTTGTATGGTGAGAAAATGAGTAAAAGCACCAATCATTATGTTGCTATCAAAGATTTCTTAGGAAAATATCCCGCCGAAGTTCTACGGCTTGTCTTTTTATCTGTTTCTTATGGACAGCCACTCGATTTTACATTTGAAATGACGACTGAAAATCTTAAAAAATTGGGAAAAATATATCGTTTTGTTTCTTTGTTAAATGAATATGCGTTACAAAATGTTGAAGCTTTAACAAATCAGTATCATGAAAGTATTTTTTCAGATTTATCTCAATTGAGTGTACGTATGAAAGAATGCTTAGCTGACGATTTAAATAGCAGTGCAGCTTTGGCTATTTTCTTCGATTTTATCCGAGGTATAAATTCAAAAATAAGTGCTTTGGAGAAAATGGGAAAAACGCTTACGAAGGCTGACCTTGAATTATTAAAATCGGAATGGCCGCAATTTAAGCATTGGATGAAACAAGTATTAGGTTTACTTACTAAAGAACCGCAAGAATTTTTTGAAGAATTAAAGCAATTTAGTTTAGCTTCAGAAATTTCTATAAATGAAATAAATATAAAATTAGAAGAAAGAAAATTAGCGCGCGCAAGCAAAGATTGGGCAAAATCTGATGCTATTCGGGACGAATTACTTGCACAAGGCGTGCAAATTCAAGATACTCCTTCAGGAACAAAATGGACTGTTATTTTATAAAAAGGAGTAAAATAAAAATGTTAAAGAAATTATCTATTAGTTTAGTTAGTTTATATATCTTACCAGCATTTGCATGCGAAGAACATCAACATACAAAAAATGAAACAAACAAAATTGAAAAATGTAATGACTTAAAATGTGTTAGAGAGCATATAGATGACATTAATGTGAAATTAGTAGAATTGCTTGCACAAAGAATGGCATATGTTAATCAAGCTGGTGAAATAAAAATAAAAAATAATGTTACAAAAGCTGTAGATAATAAAAGAGCTGAGGAAGTATTAATAAATGCAGAAGAATTAGGGAAAAAAGAAGGATTACCTGTTGGTTTTGCTAAAAATGTGTTTCAAACAATAGTAACAGAGTCGGCTAAACACGAACAAGAACACATGGAAAAAATAAAAAAATAAATTTATTGAAAAGAGAAAGTAGAATTTACTTTCTCTTACATATATTCAAATTCTTTTCATATTTGATACAAATATTATCATTTGAAGTAAGTGAAATTTTAAATTCTTCTGAATATTTATCTTTAAAAATATAAACTGAATCAGTATTTAAGTTTGAAGTGCTTAATTTATAATAAATATCTTTATCAAGCTCTTTTAGTGAGTTAAAATCATTTCGTGAAAAATAACCTATGTTTGTATAATAATGATATTTACCACTTAAATACCAATTTTCAAGGTAAAATAAATTTTCACTATAATAAGAATTACCTGCTAATGATGGGTAAGTTATAATCTTAATTTTCTTCACTGGATCTTTAGCAAATAAATGAACTTTTTCGACAAAATTAAAATCTAATGCAAATGTGCCTTGACGAATAATGGCTAGTCTTGAAAATAAAGGTTGAATATCTATAATTTGAATTAATGTGAGTAAGGAGAGGATAAAAATTTTATAGTTCAAGTTTATTTTTAGTTTAATAAATTTTACCAAACTGAATAAAGTTATTGCGTAAACAGCCACCCATATATATCTGCCATTTGAACGAAATGAGCCGACAATATGTTCAATAAAGCTGGGCAGAGGAAAGGTATATAACTCAAAAGAAGCAAAACGAATTACAGGTAAGTTTGCAAAAATAGTTAGGAGAACTATTGGTATTAGAAGATATCTATATTTTTTTTCTTTAAAGGTATTTTTAATTTCATAGGGTTTTAATATTAAAAAAGCTATAAATAAAATAAGAATGCCAGCACCTAAGTAACCAAATGCCTCAAATTTGTCTTTAACAGTAGAAATTGGTGCTAATAAATTAGAATTTCTTGCTTCTAATGGGTTGAAAAGAGAAATTAAATTAGAAGAAAATTCTCCTAAACCAGAGTTAAAGACGGATTTAATATGAAAATATCCTATCATATTTAAAGAAATACTGACTAAAATTAAAGATGAGACAAAGTATAGCCCAATTTTTTTAATATTGTAAAAATGATCCTTAAATAAGGAAAACAGAAAAAATGTATAAAATGTAAAGGATAAAAGTAAAATATAAGGGTGAATCCAGGCAGTTAAGATAAAAATAAGTGACATAGAATTTAGTTTGTATTTTAGACTAAATTTTTCTAAATATAACCAAAAATGCGCGAGAATAATCCAATGACAATTTAAGCTCATATGACCATATCGGTGGAGTAAGACAGGAGAAAAAAACAATAAAAATGCAGCTAAACATTTTAAAATAAGATGAGTGTTAAGGTTTTTAAATAACAATGCGGCAAAGACAGCTTGAAGGCTATAGCAAACAAATAACCAAATTCCATAAAACTGGTGGCCACTTGCCATAAATAGCTTAAAAGGTATGGCAAAAATAGGAATGGAGTCGGTTAAACCAATAGAAGTTTCTAGGGGGTAATTAATATAATGACTTAGCCCTAAAATGGGGAAAGAGAAAGGAGAATTCTGAAAAGCAAACCAGCCCATGTAACATTGGGCCATATCACCATCTTGTAGCCATTTTGTCTCGGAAGGTAAAAGAATATTAAAAGAAAATTTAAAGTAAAAAATGCACCAAGCTGAAATTAAAGTAGCAAATAATAAAATAAAAAAGTTTGGTTGCATAAAAAAATGATACATTTTTTTTGAAAAATTTATATATATAATTTTTAATTTATCAAAGTATAAAGTAAAAAAATACAAACAATAAATTAAAATAAAAACAAGGAATGGAAAAATGTATAATCTTAAATTTTTATAATTGCATGATGGATAGAAATTATCCTTAGTACAAAATTTTTCTAACCAGAGATTTTGAGAAAAATGAACTATAATTGGGAGAAGAATAGATAAAGCTATTAAAAAAGCAATAAAGATTTTATTTCTAAGAAATGACTTTAGCTTCAATTCATTCACCCTCGAATTCAGGAAATCGACTTAAAATTATTTTTTCTATTTCAACAGAGTTTTCTTCTAAAGCTTTTCCAGTGACATCTAATACAGGCCACTTTTTATTTCTTTTGAATATTTCACGACTCCATTCAAGCTCTTCAAAAATTTTTTCTAAATCAGCATAATCACCAATTTCATTAGAACCTAAAGCAGCAACACGTGCTATTCGTATTTCAGCTAAGCGTGAAGGATCGATTATCAGTCCTATAATTTTATTTTGATCTGCTTTAAAAAGTGCGGCTGGAGGTTCAATTCCTGGCACTAAGGGAATATTAGCTACTTTGTATCCTTTGTGGCCTAAATACATGGAAAGAGGTGTTTTAGAGGTTCGAGAGACACCAATAAGAATGATATCTGCTTCATTTAAGTCGCTTGATATGACGCCATCATCGTGTCTAACTGTATATTCTATTGCACTTATTCTTTTGAAGTAATCATCATCTAATTGTCTTAAAAGACCAGGTATAGCACTTGGGCGTTTGCCAATAAGTTCAGAAACTGTTTCTAGCAGTGGAAATAAGACATCGACAACCTTTACTCCAAGTTGCATAGATCTGGAAATGAGATAAATGCGTAAAGTGGGATCAACTAGTGTGGCAACAACAATTGCATTTTTATCTTTTGCTTGCACAAGCATATCTTCCAGCATATCTCTTGTTCGAACTTTATTAAATCGTTCAATATGCATTTCTTCATGTTCAAATTGAACCTTTACGGCTCTGACAATACTTAATGCTGTTTCTCCAGTGCCATCAGAGACGGTAAAAATATTAGGAGTTTGAGAAGCTTTATTCATAAATAACCTTTAATTAAAAATGTCTGCGATATCTTTTTGTGGTGTTTTACATCCTTTAATATTGCAAAAAGAATATTCAACATTTAGCATATTTGATCTGTTATCTAATGTATAGAGGTCTAATTCAGACAAATTAAATTTATCATTTGCTTCTACTATTATTATAAAAAAGTCATTTAACTTTTCAAACATATGATCATTGCTTAAAGAAATTTGAGGCAAAGGAATTGTTTCATTACAATTTTTAACTAAAAGTACATTCTTGTTTTCCAAAAATTTTACTTTTTGTAACATTTTTGCGCATGCTGTCGGTATTTTTTCTGCTAATAAAACTGTATTAGATATAGCTAAAAACGCTAATGAATCTATCATTTTTTGTTCGCTAGAAGAAATGTCGTTTGGTTTGTTTATTGATATCCATAAACTTAACTTAGATAAACTGCCAAATAGAGCAGAATTAGAGCTATAAATCACATTATCTTCAGGTTTGCAAGGTCGGTTAATAATGTTTGTATCAATTCTACTAAAATATAATAAACCTTCTTGAGGATCGACAAAATGTGTATGAATTAATTTAATAATCTCTAATATTTCAATTAATAAACATTTTGCTCCTGTAATAAAAAGAGTTTCAACACAAGCTTCAAGTAGAAAACTGAGATCATCTAAAAATGCATTTACATTTAAATGTTTATCAATATATACATGAAAGTAATTATTCTGATTTTTAAAACATTTTATAATATTTTTTAACAGAGACAAACCTTCCTCAAGAAAAGTAAAATTATTACTAGATATTGAAGATTTAATTAAGCTTGTACAAAGTAAGGAATTCCAAGATAAAAGGCATTTATTATCGATAGAAGGTTTTTCTTTTTTTATTCTATTATTATAAATAATTTCTTTTATTAATTTTAAAGAAATTTCTGCTTCACTAATATTAAAACCATTTTCTTTACAAAATTTTAGAAAATCATTAGGAATGGTTAAAATATTTTTCCCTTCGAAATTTCCATTATCAATTATTTTGAAATACTTTTCAGCAAAATATTTTAACTCTGGGTTGTCATAAAACATTTCAGAAAATTCATCTGAGAAAAAAGTATAAAAAGCACCTTCTTCTCCTTCTGAATCAGCATCTTCTGCACTAAAATACAAACCACTTTTTTTACATTTAAGCTCTCTGTCTAGATATCCTAAAATGTCATCAGCTACTTTAAAAAAGACATTTGCAAGATAAGAATTATTCTTTTTAAGTTGTTGTCCTGCAACTGAAAATAGATTTAGCATTTGTGCATTATCGTACAACATTTTTTCAAAGTGTGGGATATGCCATTTTGAATCAACACTATATCTTGAAATGCCACCACCAATCTGATCTATAATTCCGCCACATCTAATATTATTTAATGTAAATATAGCAAAAGATTTGTGATGAGCATTTTTAGAATGCAATAGAGCTTCTAATTTAGAGGGTTGCGGAAATTTAGGAACAGCATTGAACCCGCCATTAGTATGATCAAAATCATTTTCTAAATTTTCCAATAGTTTATTAAAAAAAGGTAAGCAATGTGAAACTAATTTATCAAGATTAAGAGACTTATCTAGCATTTTTTCTTCTAAACTAAGTAGACTAGATTGTTTTGTTATTTCTTTTAAATAATGAATTATTTTTTCAGCTCTGGCTTCTGTCTCTAAAGCATTTTCATTATAATAATTTGAAATTGCTTTTAAAACATCTTTAAATGATGGTAAATTATTTTTAGCTTCTAATGGAAAATAAGTACCACCGTAAAAAGGCTTTAGCTGTGGTGTTAAAAAAACGCTTAATGGCCAACCACCTTGTTTATTTAAAAGCATAACAGCTTCTAAATACACTTCATCAACATCAGGACGTTCTTCTCGATCAACTTTAATGTTTATAAATAACTCATTCATTATATTAGCTGTTTCTGTATCTTCAAAGCTCTCGTGAGCCATTACGTGACACCAATGGCAAGTAGAATAACCAATAGATAAAAAAATAGGTTTATTTTCTCCTCTGGCTTTTTGAAATGCTTCTTCACCCCAAGGATACCAGAGTACTGGATTATTTTTATGTTGTAACAAATAAGGACTGGTTTCGTCTTTTAATTTATTCTGATTAGTTTCTTTCATTTATCAAGCCTTTGTTTGAAATGAATAAAGAATAGTAATTACTTATTAACAATATTCTCAGAGATTAGTTTTTGTATTTCTTTAGAAGAAATATTTTTTAATTCTGTATTGTATTTTGATATATAAATTCTTCTTATAATAAATTCTTCATCTTCTCTATTAATCAAAGAACTGTGATTCTCAATAGGTTCTAGATAACGAAGAAAATGTACATCCTTTATTATAACTTTAAGTTTATTAGTTGATAAGGAATGTTTTCTTTTAGGTGAGAAATTTGTTAAATTTGTTCCTGATTCAATTATTTCGGCGGGACATTTAATTGAATGAAGATATTCACTAATACGGCATGATAAGTTTGATACAGCATTGTTAGAATTTTTTGGAATAACTTCT
>CAYSZE010000310.1:0-3023 GCA_964435255.1 uncultured Oligoflexia bacterium | reverse complement strand
TTTTATAGATAAAAATATTTTTATAAATGGTGGTACTTCAGGCATAGGAAAAGAATGTGTTCTTGAATTTGCAAAGCTTGGTGCTAATATAATTTTTTTAGGAAGAAGGGAAGAACTTGGAAATATAATAATTAATGAAATATCAAGTTTTGGCAAGTCATATAAATTTTTAAAATGTGATATTGCTAATGAAAATCAATTAAAAGAGGCATTCCAATATATTAGTAATGAGTTCGGATCTTTAGATATTGCTATTAATACAGCAGGTATAGAAGGTGTATGGAAAAAAATTGAAGATATAAATAATGAAGAATTATTTGATATTATTAATGTTAACTTAATAGGTACATTTAATTGTATTAAAAACGAACTAATTAATATGAAAACATGCAATAAAAAGCCGAAATCAATCGTAAATGTATCTTCAATAAGTGGATTAATTGGATTTGAAAATGGTTGTCACTATATAGCATCTAAACATGCAATAAATGGGATAACAAAATGTGCTGCACTTGAAAATGCAAGAAATGATATTAGAGTTAATGCTATTTGTCCTGGAGCGGTTTCTACAGAAATGTTGGATAGGTTTTTACCAAACAAAAAATCGCAAGAGGATTTTGCAAAAAAGCATCCAATTGGTAGAATATCTAGTTCTTACGAAATTGTTAACGTTATAAAATTTTTAGCAAGTGATTCATCTTCCTTTATTACAGGACAGTGTATAGCTGTAGATGGAGGATATACAGTAAAATAAAGGTTTTTTAATATGTTTAAATATGGTTTTAGTGAAGAAGAAATTGCAAATAACGAGTTTGATAATTTTATACACGATAGCAAAATTAACAATAAAAATTTATCCTATTGCTCTATTGGATTCACAGACTATAAAACAAACCAATCCAAAATTATTATACAAAACAAAGAGTGGCTAGAATGTATTAAGAAGAATGAAGTTAATAAATATTGTCCTATATTTAAAGCTTTTGATAATACAAAAGGAAATTATATTTTACTTTCTGAATATAAATATAAGACAGGTATCGAAAGAAGAATTTATTCTGAACGCAAACATTTTGAAAATACAAAAGGAATTTTAAAGATTTTTAGATTTAAAGATTTTAAATTCTCGATTAGTGCTTGCACAAATTATCATAAATTTGATGAAAACGAATTTATGATAAAAGAATCAGAGTTTTTTAGCAAGTTATGTGATTTTTCAGAAAACCTTGTAAGAAAATATCTATTAATTAAAGAAGGAATAAACAATGAATAATGATTTTTTAATTGGATCGTGGAGACTCAAAGATTTTAAAGTATTTGATGAGCACGGTTTGGAAAAAAAATGGCAAGATGAAATAAAAGGGTTATTGATATATACAAAAGATGGATATATGAGTGCAAGCATAAATGGGAATATACAAAACGAATTTTATACAGGTAAGTATAAAGTAATTGAAAATACTGTAGCTCACTATGTTGAACTTGCAAGCGATCATGAGAAAATAAATAACAAACTTGAAAGGCATATTACAATGATAAGTAACAATGAAATGCAATTAACTGCTAGATCATTTTGCCCTGGTAGTGTTTCTAAAGTTTTTTGGGAAAAAATAATTGACTAAGTTTTTTGAAAAGAAAGAGCCTCTGTGTTAAAGTAAATTTGCTTAGTTTTTATCATTAACACGGAGGTTTATTTATGATAGAGAATCAATTTCACGAAGTCAAGTCACAGAATCTACAACAAGATGAAGATGATTTTAAAAAGGCATTCAAAATTTGCCAAACAATTTTTTATAGTGAAATTTATAAAAATAACAAATTTAATGCAATTGTCTATAATTCAATTGAAAATACTGTGCGTATTATCATCGATAAATATGGTATAGAAGCTATTTTGTATCTAGAATCTCTAACGATTGATAAATATTCAAAGCATTATGGCATGCAATCTTTTCACCCAAGTGATTTTTTAGATATAGTTGAATCATTTGCCTCTGAAATTCAAAAGTTTAAAGTTAATTTAAAGAAAAAAAGAGAAATAAAAATATTAGAACAAAAAAACTCAGAATATGATAAACTAAAACACTTATCTACTTTTTCATTAATACCAGAAATCTTTGACGATAATAAAAGAGCAATTCCAAATGTTTTTTTAAGATCTGCGTTATTTGGTGTTGTAAAAAAAGGACGAAGGCTGATTGTCAAAGATCAAAAAATTTCTTCGATGAGTCAATATGAAATATATTTTAGTGGAGAACATTTAGATCAAAATGATTTAGACGTTTGGGATAGTCTTACGTACATAGCCAAAAAACATAATGTTACTGAAAGTTTGAAAATTTCATTGCATGAAATTTGCAAGTTTATGGGCTATGCAAAAGGTCAAAAAAATAGAGAAGCTATAAAATCAAGAATTAAGCGTCTTAAATTCGGAGTAGTAGAAATAAAATTTAATAAAGTAGCATATGGAGGAAGTTTAATAAACGAATATACTATTGATGATAGTGATGGTAAAACGATTATAAAATTTAACAAAAAATTGCTTACACTTTTTGATAATAGTAATGATTTTACTCTTATTAATAAAAAAATAAAAGATGAATTTGGTGAAAACCAGTTAGCATCATGGCTTTTTCATTTTTACGAAACACATCAGAAACCTATTCCTTTTTCATTAGAGTATTTAAAAGAGTTAAGTAGAAGTGAAACTGAGCAAAAAGAATTTAACAGGATGCTTAAATCGGCCTTATCTATAGTTAAAAAAGGATATGAAAATAATAAATTAACTTTTAATTATGAAATTAAAAATACCATGCTCAAAAAATCAAAATATAAATATTAAAATGCAAATCGATATTTAGGGCGGGGAACCCCCACTAAAAGGGGTGGGAACACCCACTAAAAGGGGTGGGAACACCCACTAAAAGGGGTGGGAACACCCACCGAAAAGGGGTGGGAACACCCACCGAAAAGGGGTGGGAACACCCACCGAAAAGGGGTGGGAACACCCACCGAAAAGGGGT
>CAYSZE010000309.1:0-15038 GCA_964435255.1 uncultured Oligoflexia bacterium | reverse complement strand
CCTTGGCCAAAAGCCATATTGGCAAAATTCATTTCACGCCAAGTATTAATGTTTTTTATTCTGCCGCCCCATTCACCAGGTAAACCTGTACCAGGAGCTCTACCAAATCCAATTTTCATGAGGGCATCATAAAAATTTTCGCGTCCTATTTTTTGCACTACTTTATAGGCGCCAATATTACTGCTGACCTTTAATATTTCTTCGGGAACCAGCCAACCATGAGGGTGAGTGTCATGAATAATCCCACCAGGTAGGCTCATTTGCCCGTTTTCAGCAAAAACTTTTGTTTCAGGATTTATGACATTTAAATCTAAGGCTTTTGCAATCCACATTGGTTTTACTACTGAGCCTAGTTCAATAGCATCCATAACAGGACGAAATCTTCTCGCTGAAGGATCATTTTCAGGTGGAATATTTAAGTCATACGTTGGATAACTTGCAATTGATAAAACCTCTCCCGTTTGAACGTCCATAACAATAGCGCTTCCACCTTTCGCTTTTGCTTTTATAACACCATCTTTTAACGCATTTTGCGTAAATTCTTGTATGGAGAGATCTATAGATAATTTTAAATTTGGTGCTTTTTGTTCTGGTTTAGATGCATCATTTGGGACGGACATAACTAAACGTCCCTTGGCATCTTTCATAACTTCTGATTTTACTGGTTTAAATTTTAAGCGAGAATTATAAATTTTTTCAATGCCCTCTAAACCGTTACCTTCAGAACCAACAAAGCCAATTAATTGTGCTGCAATATCTTTTTCAGGATAAACCCTTTTAGATTCGTCAATAATTCCAATAAAATCTTGCCATTTTTTGAGTGAACCCATTTTATGATATTCATTATAAGTAATTTGTCTTCTTAACCAAATAAAATTTCTTTTTTCAGATGAATATTCTATTAAGGTGTTTAAAGGAACATGAATTTGTTCAGAAACTTTTCTAAGTATATCAATATCTGTGGGCATTTTTTTAGTCAGTAAATAAATACTGGGACGGGAAATGCTAACTGCCAAAACCCGTCCATTTCTGTCGGTTATAGTAGCTCTAGGTGGTGCTAAAGTTAAATTTGTTTCAAACTGTTTACTGCCAGTTGCAATTAATTTGGTTCTTAATGGAGTAGGAAAAAAAGTTATCCAAGCATATCTTATTAGTATAATTACTAGAAAAGAACAAAAAACGAGACCCATAACTTGAGCTCGCAATTTGTAATTAGGAATGTTTGTTTTATTTTGTAAATGAAACCCATGAAAAAACTGTAAAAATCTTGAATAAGATTTGTTTGTCACGTTTTATTACCTTCCAAAGCAAAATAAAAAATTATTCAGCTCGTAATACACGTTTGGGATCAGGTAAAATATACTTAGGTTTACCATTAGAATCTTTTTGCGATAGCAAATAGTCCCTAATATTGCGCTCAGTAGCAGCAAGTTCTGTTTGCAATTCAACTTGCCTTTGTCTAAGCAACTTTTCTTTTGCTTTCAAATTGGCTATTTCATAGCCAACCGAATACGTTTTTGATCTCATTGTGATTACTATAATACCTACAATAATCGTTAAAAAAATAATTGCAATAATTGCATCGAATCCTTTTAAAAATTTTAACATTTTCTAATCCTCAATTACATTAGAAAACTCAAAACATCTGAATCTTGCAGAACGTGAACGATTATTTTCTTTGCATTCTGCTTCAGAAGCTGTAATGCCGCCTCTTGGTGTTTCTTTGCCAAATCCTCTCTGGTGATTTTCTTCTATATGAAGTTGCATATGCAAGGGCAATTGTAAATCTTTTGAATTATTGTGTTTTTCATTTGCGTTTTTGCCCTTTTGCCAGTTTCGCATGGCATGTTTGACTAGTCTATCTTCCAAAGAGTGAAAAGAAATAAAACCAGCCTTTCCAAATGGGTGAATAAATTTTGGGATATCCTGCAAAAGAGTATTAATTGCTTCTAATTCTTGATTTACCTCAATTCTTAGAGCTTGAAATGTTCTTGTGGCTGGATGCATGCGGCTGTTTGGATAAGCAAGGACTCTTTTTACATAATCAGCAAAAAGCACGGTGTTATTTAAAGGCAGAAGCCCCTTTTTCCTGTCTAAAACAATTGCCTTTGCTAATTTACGTGCTTTAGGTTCTTCCCCAAAATCAAATAATATTTTTGTAAGCATTTCTTCTGAGTAGTCTTCAAGTATTTCTCTGGCGGTGATATTTGCGTGTGGGTTCATACGCATATCGAGTGGACCTTCATGAATAAGCGAAAAGCCGCGCTCACCGTTATCAAGTTGGGGAGAGCTGACTCCAAAATCAGCATAAAGTGCATGAATTTTTTGCGAAGGAAATTTGCAATTTAAAATTTCATAGACTTGGCTAAAGTTTGTATTTTCATAGTAAAATTTAATATTATTGTGTGTTTTTGTGAAAATATTTAGTCTTTTTTTAGCAAATTCAATAGCATTAATGTCTTGATCAAATAAAATTAGATTAAATTCAAAACTATTGTACTTACTATCTGACACTAATGTTTTAACAAGAGTTTCAGCATGTCCTCCTCCGCCTAAGGTGGCATCTATAATATTTATTGAATTAATTGCATTTTTTTTCAAATTTTCTAATAGAGTTTCACTTGGAATGATATTAGAGATAGTCTCATTTTTTAGAACTGTATAGTGATTAAAGCTTGTATTCATTAAACCCTCATGCAAAGTAATGCAAAAAAACTCTATAATCTTTAACTTTTAGTCAAAAGTGTGGCACAGTTAGAAGTGCCTAAATCATTCAACTTCATTTTTACAGGACCGATAATAGTCATGAAAAAAGAAATCAACTGTTGAAGAAAGAAAATTGCCATGTTTATACACTTTATGCAAAAAATGGCTGCTAAAAATAAGAAATTAATTCTTTTAATTTCAATGATTATTGTATCGCTGTCTGTCTTTGGTTGCATGACAAGATCTTCTACAAATGAAGAGCAGTATAATAATGACAGTAAAATAGATATCGTTGATAATAGAG
Organism: uncultured Oligoflexia bacterium; assembly: GCA_964435255.1. Classification (GTDB taxonomy): domain Bacteria; phylum Bdellovibrionota_B; class Oligoflexia; order Silvanigrellales; family Silvanigrellaceae; genus Silvanigrella. The sequence continues at coordinate 12,028 of CAYSZE010000309.1, read as the reverse complement.
ATAATCCTGATTTTGCTGAAGGTCTGCTGCCACCAACAAATCAAAATATATTAATGCCATATTATGTTCAAGCTGGTGATAATTTAGCTAAAATAGCAAAAAAAATATATGGCAAGGCCAATCAATGGAAAAAAATAGCAGATTTAAACAAATTACTAGATGCTAATAAAATATATGCTGGTGATGTTATTTATTATCAATTGAGTAATGATTCTAAAATATTTGCGGAAAAATATGAAAGTGCTCCTAAGGCAAAAATTATTGTCAAAAGAGGTGATACATTAACAAGTATTTCAAGAGCTGTGTTTGGAAAATCTAAAGACTGGCGTGTTTTATGGAAAGAAAACCCACATATCGTTAATCCTGATAAAATTAAAGAAGGTGTAGTTATCTTTTTTAGACCGAAAGCACTTACTGCTGATATTAAAGGGTATGGTATTCCAGAACAACCAATGAAAACAGAGGAACTTAATAAAAGTAAAGATATAAATAATGAAGAAGCGGTAGCCACAAAAGACCCTAACGAAAATAAAATAGAAGAAAAAGTCGAAATTAAAGAAGGACAAAAACAAGAAAATAATAAGACCTTAACTGAAGAAGAATTAAATGCGATTAAAGCAGGATCATCTGAAAATTTTGTGCAACCTGATGATTCATCCACAAAGAGGGATGATGAGTGATTTTTTTATTCAGCCGCTTCTTCTTTTTTTGTCAAATTTAAATTTCTATATCTTAAAACTCTTTTAGAAATTAAAACATAATCGGCGCATTCTTTTAACTTATTATTATCGAATTGCACTTCTTTTTTTGCATGTGGATTTAATACATGAAAATGTGTAATATTTGCTTTTTCAAAATATCTTTTGATATATTCATATTCATCAAAATATCTTATGTCATCTATAATAATAAAATCTAAAGCATTATTTGCTGTATTATATTTAATGACATCTATCAGTTGTTTTGCCCAGTATGTTGGATTTTTCTTTTTTCTTTCCAGACCACGTTCAATGAGCATTTCGTGTACTGATTTTTGTGTTTCATCTAGAATTGTAAATGTTTTGTATCTTGGTTCTTTATTATACCAATCATATTTAGGATATTCACTTTCTAGTTCTTGCCGTATCATATTAGCTATAGAAAAAATTTGATTTATTCCACTTGCGATTTTTTTGGCAAGATACGTTTTTCCTGCGCCATGTCCTTCACCAGATATAAATATGATGCGCATATTTACCTCAAATTTAGAAAATGAAATAAAAAATATTAGTGTTTGGTTCATCGTCCTTGTTATTGAGATGATAAATTGAATGTGAAACCGATGAAGCAAACCTTATAATGATACCTTGTACTTTATGACTTTGATAGGGTACTAATTTTGTTTTAAGCTCAATTGGTATATTTGAAAAACAGTTATTAATCACTTCTATTTTTGCAAAGTGCCCTATAGTTGCATTTTCTTTACTAAAAAACTGAATACATTTTAAGTAATCATTAGGTGTACCAATATCAAACCAGTAGTTAGCTTCTGGATAAATAAAATTAATAATATTTTTTCTTTCTTGCAAAATTTTTCTATAAAAAAGGTTAATACTTGAGATTTTTTCTATGTGAGTCTGCTCTAGTATTTTATGACTGATTATTTGATGAGTTGTAAAAACTGTAGGAAGGCAATTTTCTTTTTTTTCAAAGTTTTCACCAAAACCTTCGATATATTTACTATCATTAGATACCCAAGTGGTATCTTTTCGGAAATAGTTTATGTCTTTAGTACACATTAAAGCATAGTCATTTTCATTCTTGTTTTCCCAAGCATTTAGCATTTTTTCAAGAGGAAAATTGGCAGCAATATCACCAGAAACTACAATAGCATCTTTATTTTGCTTACTTTTCTTTGAGATTTCTTTATAAATTCTTGCAATACCACCACCTGTTTCTAATATTTCATCTTCATGCCAAAAAATAATTCTTGCTGGATCATAGCCATAAAATATGGCAGCATTAATTATTTCTGATCTGACAAAATCAGGTAAGTAATGAGTATTACAATGAACTTCTTGAAAGCCTGCTTTTAAAAATATTTCTATACTAATAAAAGCGACAGGTTTATTTATAATGGGACAAGCAACTTTGGGTATAAAATTTGTCAATGGTTTGAGACGGGTTCCAAATCCTGCACATAAAACAATGGGAATATAATTTTCAATATTAAAATGAGTTGTCATAGGAACCAGCGTTATTTAAAGTTTCTTATTTTTTCACAGACCATTTCTTTTAAGTTTCCTGAAAATAATTGATCAAGTAACTTAAATAAGTTTGGTAACATTACTTTTAAATCTGTTTCTTCATGAATTTGAGCTTCTTTAGAACATATTATTTCTAGTGTTTGGTTAATATATTGTAAATAATTCGGTTTCCCTTTTTTAACTGCCAAATAACCAAAACTACCAATTGCTTTAATATTTCTTTGTAATCCCATTAAAAGAAGTTCTAAATTAAAGCTCGTTTGTGAAATAGAATTTAAATTATTTTTTTCTCGTTCAATATTTACTTTTTCTAAGTAGTACTCAAATAAATGTTTTCTTGTTTTCCAATTAATTTTAACGTAACTATCTCTAACTAAACTAACAACATCATAAGAATGAGGACCCATTCTTGCATCTTGAAAATCAATCCAAAACAAGCGTCCTTCTTTTAACATAATATTTCTGACATGATAGTCTCTATGACAAAGCACTCTTTCACATGAATCAAGTTTTTTACATAATAATTTTAAATCTTGAAATAAATTAGTATATTCTTTATTTTCTTCTGAAATATTTAAATTTAAAAAGCCATTTAAAAAATGATGAACAAAAAAATTAAGTTCAAAGTATAGTTTTTCATAATCAAAAAAACGATTAATAGCTGGGTGATCAATTTTTGTTTTGGGGTATTGAGCTTTGATCAATAAATTTAATGCTTCTTTATAATAATGAATTGCTTGTTTACTATTTTGATTATCTATATCTAATATATTTTCATTAACAATAGATGTTAAAAAGACATCACCGAGATCTTCTGTCCAAATACATGCATTTGTTTCATCAATTTCAATAATTTTAGGGATAGGTAAATCCATTTTAGATAAAGCATTATGCATTCCTATCCAACTAATTGGATCTCCACCATAGCCACCTTCCCATTTTGGGAATTGCATACAAATGGCGCTAATTTCATTGTTTTTTAGGCGAAAAAACTTTCTATCACTTGCATCTCCAGCAATTAATATTAAAACTGATTCTGGATGTGATGGAATTTGATCGGAATTTATAATTTTAAAATCTTGAATTCTAAGCATAAGATGTTCCGATTCTAATGAAAGTGGGAAAATACCAGACATTATTTTTCCTTAAATATTAATTTTAAGAACTGAGATAACCCATTTCGTAAAGCAAGTGATCTCTCATTATAATTGTGTTATATAGGCATGTATTTCGTCAACCCTTATCCAAGAATTCCTTTAGAAAGGACGACTAGTGTCATTTATTACTGTCCGAGGCGCACAAGAACATAATCTAAAAAATATAGATGTTGATATTCCTAAAAACTCTTTGGTAGCTTTTACCGGAGTGAGTGGCTCTGGAAAAAGCAGTTTAGTTTTTGACACTATTTATGCAGAGGCCTTTAGAAGATTTGTAGATTCAAGCCAAGTTCCTGTTTATATGCTTGGTGGATCTAATTGGAAAAAGTCTGCTCGGGCTAAATTTAAGTCAATTAATGGTCTTCCACCTGCACTAGGTTTATCACAAAAGCAGGGGGTGGCTGGAAAATTATCTACTGTTGGAACCGTTATAGGTTTAACAGATTTATTTCGTGTTTACTTTGCCGCCTTCGGTGATATTTTTTGTCACAAATGTGATATTCCATTAAAATCGATAAATTTTAATGAATTGTATAGAAGAGTTTTAGAACAGTTCAATAATAAAAAAATAATGATTATTGCGCCTATTTGTGAAAAAAGAAAAGGGGCATTTTCAGATGAAATAGAAAAATTTAGAGAATTAGGTTTTTCTAAGTTAAGAGTAAATGGTGACATTTTTGATTTACAAGATGAGCAAAGTAAAATAAAAATAGATGCAAAAAAATTAAATACTATTGAAGTTATTATCGACTATATTAATATTTCAAGTGACAAAAAACAACGAATAGAACGTGCTTTATTTCAGGCATTAGAATATGGAAAAGGTGTTTTAAAAGTTGAATATCTTTCTAATGAATTCAAATTTAATACGAAATCGAATTGCCCACAGTGTGGTGAGAGCGCACCAAAACTTGATCCGCGATACTTTAGTCATTCTTCAATTGGGAAATGTAAAACTTGTGAAGGAGAAGGATCTGATAAACCAGGTTTTCCAAGCGATATATTTCATTGTAAATCTTGTTACGGTGGTCGACTAGATATTTCTTCTCCAATTGTTAGAATAAGTGGAAAATCTTTTATAGATTTGCATAAAATTAATCTCAATGAATTAACAAATTTTGTTTCCTATGAGTTAAAAGCTCATGCGGCAAATGATAAAGCAAAAATAAAAGTTTATTCTGAAATACAAAGATTATTAAATAGTTTAATTTTATTAGGATTAAGGCATTTAATTTTGAATCGCGCTGCAAATACTCTTTCACCAGGAGATTTGCAACGCCTGCGTCTAGGCGCGATGATTTCTAATAAATTAAAAGGTGTTTTATATATAATTGATGAACCTTGCCAGGGTTTAACTGCGGAAGAAGTTAAGCTGCTAGTTTTTGTTCTGCAAGGTATTGTAAAAGATGGCGCAAGCGTAATCGCTGTGGAACATCACCCCGTATTTCTTTCTTTTTGCGAGAAATTATTTTTAATGGGCCCGGGCGCAGGTGCGCATGGTGGACAAGTTGTTGCCATAACCACTGCCCTTGAGGCTCTAAATGGTTCATATTCAAAAAATAATTATGAAAAAAATTTAACCAAGTTTGCCATTCAAGAACAAGGGATGGAGTTAGAAGCAAAGAGATCCAGGGCGAAAATAAAAAAGAATTTTGAAAACTCTTCATCTGTTCAAACCTCACTAGCTGATTCCTTACTAGACTTTTCGGATATTCAATTAAGAAATTTGAGTCGTCCTAAAGTTTCAATAAAACAAGGGGTTATAAACCTATTAAGAGGCAAATCGGGTATGGGTAAAACAAGCTTTATCCAGATGTGTTTAATGCCTTTTTTGTACGAATGGGGAGGGATTGATGATGAAAAAGAAGAACATTTAAATATTCCATATAAGCAATTTTGTAAGGTAAAGATCCACGGTGATATAACAGTGAATATAATAGGTTATGTAAAGCCAGGTAGTGTTACGAAAAGTTCACGCCGTTCCGTCGCATCAGCTTTAGATATTATTAAGCCAATTAGAGAACTTTTTACTAAACTGCCAGCAAGTCAAGTCATGGGACTTACAGAAAGCCATTTTTCCTGGAATTCAAAACTTGGTCGTTGCGAGTATTGTGATGGCAAAGGTTATATTGAATTACCACAAAAATATTCAGAACCAGTTCAAGTAGAATGTGAAAATTGCCTAGGGGCAAAATTAAATTCAAGAAGTCTAATTCCTAGATTTAAAGGGTATAATCTCGCAGATATAATGAATTTAACTTTGGAACAAGCTCTCGAAGCTTTTGAAAATAATAAATTAATATCAAGTCGTTTATTTAAAGCTTGTCAATTTGGTTTAGGTTATGTGCAATTAGGACAAGGTATGGATAGTTTAAGTGGTGGAGAAATCCAGCGGCTTAATCTAACAATTCATTTGAAAAGAGCTAATTTGCAGGGCGCTTGGTTCATTTTAACACACCCTAGCACAGGTTTACATGGCCCAGATATTGAAATATTAGGTCATTTAATGAAAGTGATGACAGAAAAAGGTGCTACTTTTGTCCTGATCGAAAATAGGGAAGAATTTTTCCAGTTTGCAGATCAAATAATTGAGTTTTAAAAATCTTTTAAAGGACATATTTTCACAGATAAAAATTTCCGCTATGTAACACAACAGTCATTAAATTAATTCTTCTAACATTTAGCCGAAGTTTCTTTAGCATGTAAATACAATTCTTAGGAGTTTCTATGCAAAAGGAAGTTTCTGCGTTTGATATTAAATTTTTAGAGAATGAGTCTAATTCATTCTGGAGAGAAATTAATCCTTCTGCTAAGTCTTGTATTAGTTTAATAAAATTACTAGAGGTCTATGCTTCCCATGAGGAATGGGAAAAAATTATCAACTTGTCTTCAAGAGCTGTTCTACACTTAACAAAATTTTATGATCGAGCCGATTTTTATCATATTTGGATTTGTGCTTTAAAAGAGACCTTCGATCAAGGAGCACTTATATCCTTAGGTAAACATCTATTGCGTATGCGTACTTATCATCCTGTTTTTTTATCTTTGGCTTTAATAGCCTTTCATTTTGCTTCATGTAATAAAATAAGTTTAAAAATTTATAAACATCTAAAAAATACAAAAGGTGTGGAAAATAGGTTTGCCTTTGAAGCTTGCGGATTATTTTTAGCAGCCTCAAAAAATGCTGAAAATGTAAGTAAAGGTATTTCCTTAATATATAAAGTTTGCCAAGACAAAAAATCAAGCTATTTCAGTTGGCGAAATTACTTAAGAACTTTATCTGAAAACGATTTTATCGAAGAAATGAGTCAAACTTATAATCACATTCATATGAAGTTTCCTTTTGCGCAAGAACCTTATATAGTCGCATCTTTAATTGCTATGAATGAAAAAGATTGGCAAGAATCAATAAGAATTCTTGGGCAAATACTACGTGATAATCCCAAAAATACAAATGCAATCTTAGCAATGGCTAATTGTTATTTAGAAAATGAAGAGTACATAAAGTCTTTAAGTTTATTAACATTAAAAGGATATCTTTTTTTAGAAAATGATTATGACTATAATTTTATTCTTGGAAAGTCTATCAAACATATTATTGAAAATGAATTCGAGCAAAATTTATATGAAACAGCAATAAAATATTTAAACAAAGCATACACAATAGCTGTATCGCTTAATTTCAATACGTCTGAAGTTGAAAATGAAATTCATAGTCTCAAAATAATTAATGATATTAATGAACAAAAAGATATTGAAATAAATGAAAGTACAATAATAAAAATACACAATGAGAATAATTTAGAGATTGATACTATTTATATTGAAAGAAAAGTAGGATAATTTTCTATTCCGAGGTATTTTGTGGTATTAGAAGCTATTAAGAATTTTAGAAATTTAAAAAAAGAATACTTAAATATTACAATTTTATGTTTTGTTGTATTTATAATAATTACATTATATGTCTGGATTATCGCTAAAAATAATGTAAAACAAAATGCTGAAAACCAGTTTAATGGTATAGTTGAAAAAGCTAATTTAGCTCTTATAAGTCAAATGATTGGTTATACCCATGTCATGGTTAGTTCGAAAAGTCTATTTTATACTTCGCACAATAAAGTCACTAGACAACAGTGGGCGCAATTTATTGAAAATTTAGAATTAGGAAAAATTTATCCAGGGATTCAGGGAATCAGTTTTAATAAGTATATTACTAATAAAGATAAATTAAACATAATAACAGAAATTAAAAGTGAAGGTTTCAAAGACTATAATATAAGACCAGAGGGAGTCAGAGAAGAATATTTTCCAGTTATTTATATTGAACCTTTTGTGAATAGAAATCTTAGAGCATTTGGTTTCGATGTTTTTTCGGAACCCATAAGAAAAGAAGCAATATTAAAAGCTTGGGAAACGGGACAACCATATGCATCGGGTAAAATAAAGTTGGTGCAAGAAACTACAAAAGATGTGCAAAATGGTTTTTTGGTATTTATGCCATTATATAAAAAAGAAACAGTCCCAAATAATATTACTGCGAGAAAAAATGAAATATATGGTTTAATTAGTGCTGTATTTAGAATGAATGACTTAATGCAAGGAATTTTTAAAGATAAATTCGAGAATTTTCATTTGCGAATTTATGATGGCAATAAAAAAAGTTCAGAAACTTTAATGTTTTCAAATATAGATGAAAAAATTCAGATAAATTCAGTTTTTAAGAAAGATTATATAGAGGAAATTAACAACCACACATGGACGGTTGAATTTGCCTCTACTGAGTATTTTGAAGAAATGTCATCCAATAATACCCCATTAATTTTGCTTATTTCAGGGTTGATATTTTCACTCTTATTAACAGTAATCATTCTATTTTTAATTGCATTATACGATCAAACAAATGCTTTATTTCAATCAAATTCAGACCTAAAAAATACCCAAACGCAACTTATTCAATCAGCCAAGTTTGCGGCTTTAGGAGAAATGGCTGGTGGCGTTGCACATGAAATTAACAATCCATTGACCGTTATAAGTGGGAAAGCATATAAACTTATTAAAATGGCGAAAAAAAATGAGTTAGATTTAGAAATTATTAAAGAAAATGCAACTGCTATTGAAAATATTGTTAAACATATTTCTAAAATAACCTTAGGTTTGCTTACCTATTCTAGAGGTACCGAAGATGAGCACTTAGGTTATGAAGAAATAGATAAAATAATTGAACAAGCTACTATTCTTTGCGCAGAAAAGTTTAGAAATAATGGAGTTGAATTAATTATCAACCGCAATTATCAGAGTTCGTCACTTTACTGCAGCTCTGTCCAAATTTCGCAAGTATTATTAAATCTTTTAAATAATGCTTTTGATGCAGTAAAAGAATTGAAGGAAAAGTGGGTCAAAATAGAAATCACTGAAGACACAAAAAATTATATTTTTAAAGTCTCAAATAGTGGACCTATTATACCTGAACATATTCGTGAAAAAATAATGCAACCTTTCTTTACAACTAAAAAAATAGGAGAAGGAACAGGTCTAGGATTATCAGTTAGTAGAGGGATTGTTGAAAAACATAATGGGATGTTTTATTTGGATAGTAATGCTAAAGAAACTACATTTGTTGTAACTTTACCAAGAGTTGCAATAAAAAGTGATGCTGCTTGAGGAAAATTATGAAACAAGTACTTATTGTAGATGACAACAAAGATATAGTTGACATTATTGAAGATGAATTTTCAGAAAAAAAAGTTAAAGTTATAAAAGCAAACAATGGAAAAGATGCTTTTGATATTATTAGAAATAATTCAATTGATTTTGTTATTTCTGATATCAGAATGCCAGACGGAGATGGTGTTGAACTATTAAATAATATTAATTCGTTAAAAGAACATAAACCAAAATTAATTTTTATGACAGGATTTGCAGAAATTTCAAAGGATGAAGCTATGAAAAGAGGTTGCTATGCCTTCTTAAAAAAACCTTTAGATTGGGAAGAATTATCTGACTTAGTTGATAAATTATTAAGAGAGAAATAATTATGAGTGACTTTAAAACTGTTGTTATTGCAGATGACGTACCTGACATCCGTGAATATTTAAAAGATATTGTAGAAGAAATGGGTTTAACTGCAGTATGTTGCGCGACAGGAAAAGAGTTAGTCGAAATAATAAAAAATGATAGTATAAGTAAAGATCTTATATTTCTTGATTTATCAATGCCAGAAATGAATGGATTGGAAATATTAAAAATAATTCCTGAATACAAAAGTAAACAAAAATTTAAAGTTTGTGTTTTAAGTGGACATAAAGAACAAAAAATAATTGATAAAGCTATAGAATTAAAAATAGATGATTTTATTTCAAAACCTTTTGATAGAGATATTCTGATAAATCGAATTAGAAATATGCTGGGTATTGATAAATCATCTGTTACAACGTTTGTATTTGCGCCAGTTGATTTTAAGTGTAAAACACTAAATTTACCAGCTGTCATTGAATTTTCTTTAGTCGGTCTTTCAGAAGAAGGGGCTATTATAGAAAGTCAAGTTAATTTTAAAGAACAATCAATTATATCATTTTCATGCCCTGATCTGCATAAAATTGCTAATATGCCTAAAGATGACTATAAAATGAAAGTAATGAAATCGGTTTTAAAAAAAGAAAATATATATGAAGTGACGACAGTTTTTGTTAGTATGCCAGAGTTTGTAGCACAAAGAATTAGATCTTATACAATTAGAAATGTAAAATCTAAGGATAAATAGAGTGAAAGATGACAAGTATATTTACATTATTGATGATAATCAGGAATATTCTCTTTATTTAAATAAGTTATTAAATAATTATGAATATAAAGTTTTTTTATTTAAAGATCCTACTGAATTATTTTATGAACTTGAAAATAAAAAGGTGAAACCCGATCTTATTATAATTGATTTATCTATGCCAGAAATAAATGGTTTAGATATTATAAAATACTTAAATTCATCTAAAGAACTGCAGAAATTGAAAAAAATTATTGTTAGTGCTAAAGCAGAATTTAAAAGTAATGCAGAATTTAAAGATATTCAATTTTTTATAAAACCAATAATAGAAAATGATTTCATAGCATTTATAGATAGATTACTTGAGATTGAGAGGACAGAAATATTTAATGATGAAAATATCTCAAAAGAATGTCAATTATTTAGTTTTTTAGAAAATTCATCATTTTATACAAAAATTATTATCACTAAAATTTTTCCAAGAAAAATTGAGTTTACCTCAGAACTTGAATTTCAAGTTGGAAATGAGCTGAAATTTTTCTCAAGGTCAATGTCTGATCTTCTAGGAATAAGTTGTGAATTCAAAAGCAAAGTAACTAGTATAAAAAAAATTAATAACTTTTTTTGGAATTTAGGAGAACTTGTTTTAGATAATAAAATAGATTATGAGAAAATTTTAACCTTTATAAAAACCAAAAATAGTGTGATTAAATGAATGAAAATGAAAAATTAAGTGTATTGTTAATAGATGGGAATTCTGAAAATAGAACTTATTTTTCTATGTTTTTTTCTAATTTGATTAATAAATATAATTTCATCACTGCAGAAAATATTCAAGAAACACAAATGGTCATGAATGCAAGTAAATTAGATGAAATTAACTATGTTATTTTAAATAGTCAGTCTAATGAAGCAATACTTTGTACAGCATTAACAATTTTAAAAAATCATCCAGCATCCTTATTAGCAACAGTCATTGTTATATCTGATACATTAGATAAAGAAACAGAATTTCTTTTAGGAGAATTTTCTGTGGCAAAAATATTTTCTCAAAGTTTTGATGCGCAAGAGATTGTTAATTTGATTGAAAAAGGCTATGAAGATAAAAACAAAATAATTTTATTTAAAGATGAGTTAGGGAAATTTTGTCAAGCAGTTTTAGCACGAAATGTAACCCAATGTAAAAAACTTTTAGAGAATCAAAATTTTACAAAAATTGTTATGAATTCAATAGAAACTATTCATTATTACGGAGAATATTTAATTTTAATTGGAAAATATGATCAATGTGTTGAAGAAATGGATTTAGCAATTGCTACGCTAAATGAAGGTGACCTTAATAGCTATCAAATATCTAATATTTTAAATTGCAAAGCTAAAGCTATGTGCTTAAATAACCAATACGATGATGCTTTAAAAATATTTCAGGAAATGTCTGACAAAAGCCCAAAAAATTTAAATCATAAAATAAATTTAGGTTCTGCTCACTTGGCAAAAGGAAATTGGAAATCAACAATTGATATAATTGATAAAGTGTTAACAATTGATACAAAAAATACTGAAGCAAATTTAATTAATGCGCAGGCATATGCTGGAATGGGTGATTTTGATACAGCAAATTTATTTTTAAATAAAATAGCTGGGACTGTAGAATTCCATTCTATAGCAAGTTTTTTTAACAATAGAGGTGTGGCATATGCACAAAAAAAAGATTATGCAAAAGCTCTGGAATTTTATAATAATGCTTTGTTTTTTACAAAAACAGATTCTCATAAAATACAGTTTAATATTTCACTTGCGCTAATAAAGCAAGGAAAAAGTAATGAAGCCTCTAAAGTAATTAGTAAAATAAAAAATACTAAATT
>CAYSZE010000308.1:0-6310 GCA_964435255.1 uncultured Oligoflexia bacterium | reverse complement strand
TTTGTTTTTCAATAGGATCAAAGTCTTCAAGTAATGGGAAATATTTAGAAGATATGTTATTTCGCGTAGCAATTTCTTTAATTGTTTCTGAGAAAAATTTTGAATAAAAAGTTGCTTCATATATTTTTGAATACTTCTCAAATGAATAATCATGTTGTATTATATTATCGAAAGAAGGCTCATTGCTTAATTTAAGAAATTTATATTTATTTTCAAGTGCATTAATATTTGCATAAATTTCATCTTTTATATATAAAAATTCTAAGTGCTTGTTTTCCTCTAATTCATTTAATTGTGTATAATATATTCTACTTATTTCTTCTAGTTTTGCAGATAATCTATGAACCAAATTTATATTTTCATTTTTTTTAATTAAATACCAATCAATAATTTCATCAAGATCATCATAATCACTAGAACTGATAATTTCTTTTAACGTTCTTTTAACTTTTTCAATATTTTCTAATTTTTCATCAATGATACAGGTAGTTGAATGTTCTAATTGTATTAATTTATTTTGTTCGTTCTCTGTACTTTTTACTAATTTACAACTTTCTAAATATATAATACTCAGAAAACAATTTAAAAAAATTAGATATTTATTTAATTTCACTATAATTCCTTTTTAATTAATTATAAAGTTCTTTCAAATTTCTGGGCTGTACCTGAAATATTTCGACTTTTACTGCGGGACGTAACCGACTAAAATAATTAAAAGCATTTTTGCAGGAGAGACAAACTGGTAAAGAAGAATATACTACAAGTCTCCCTTCAGTTTTATTTCCAATTTTTTCAGTTTTTTCTATGAAAGACTCTAAAATTTTTATTTCTGCATCGGCATCTCTTTGGTTTGATCTTATTTCTCTGGCAGCCCCATCAATGAGCTTATCTTTTTCTAGATTAGCTTGTAATTGATTAATTTCAGTTTTAAAAAAATCATTAGAATCTTCCACCTTAAACGAAGGAAGTTTATGGTTATTATAGTTATAATTTGCAAAATATTTTTTACTAGAGTCTGTATTTTTAAAAATGATAGCAGAACCACTAATTGAGTAAAATTCACTTGGAATTAAAAAGTACTCATTATTTAAATTAGTTGCTTTCTTAGTTGCTTCAAAAGTGGCATAAGCAACGGTTTTTCTACTGCTGTCAGAATAGTAGTTTAACCCATTTATATATTTTTTTCTCGATTCTTCTTTTTTAGAATTTTCTATTCCAGTAAAACTTGTTTCATTAACGTTACTTATTTTAGATCTTATTTCGTTAACAGCTAGTTTAAATTTATTAAATGTATGTTTTCCATTATTATTATCCAGAATAATATTCTTTGGTTCTAGAAATGAGCTAGGTTTATCAAATTTTAGTTGATAAATGACACTTTTATTGTTTTGTTGATCCTCTTTTTTAATCATTAGTGAATTATAAAGTTTATATTGTTTACGAGCTTCTTTTAATTCAATTGATATAATATCTACAGGATGTACTTCCCCTTCTGAGACTTTATATTTTTTTATTCCTACATTTTGAATGACTCCATCTTGACTTATTTTATAATGACTCGCATTTCTATCATAAAACCATGAATTTACATCTGTAGCTTCTTTCGGAACAATGACATGTAAGTAGTAATTAATTTGTTCACTACCTGTATATCTATTTAAAGCATCGCTAATACTAAATAAATTTATATTATCATTCATATTTGCTTTGACTATTTTAAATTGCTCCTGGGTACTAATAAATGTATATAATTCATCATTTTTGTTACTATTTTCAATTATGGCATAGTTTGTTTTATACTGAACTTTTTCTTGTAGCATTTGTGTATTATTTGCTGTATATATTTTAACCTTAATTTTGTTACTTTTATAAGGATTAAAATTTGTTTTTATGTATTTATGTGCTTCATTATAGTTACTTTCTTGTGTAAGAATATATAAATTCAGGATGTAGTAAGTATCTTTATCAAGTGTCTCAGTTGCTATTTGTTTAATAATTTTTAAATCGGGGTTCTCATTTGTATTTGAATTTAAATAGAGTTCATTTTTTGCAGTATTTTTAGAATGCTGAAATGAGTCGGCAGGAAATAATGCATAATACTTTTTGACTCCATTATTTTTGGTATTAATGAGTTCAGCATATGCTGCGTTTTTAATTTCTGGGTTTTTAGTTGCTGTTTGGATTTTTTCAAATGCTATTTTAAAATATTTTAATGCTTCTGAATCTTGATTAACTTGAATTTGTTTAGTTGTAATACTAGATTCTGTTGTAAATTGACAACTAACAGCATAACTAGAAATTTTATGATTTAAGAAAAATAGCAGGAATAATAAGATACTAATAATTTTCATATATTTTACTCTTATTTGAAATTTAATAATTCTATAATTTGTGAATAAATTGCATTAAAAATTAAATGAATAATATTCTTATTCACAATGTTTAAAAGGAATTTATAGATAGCAAAGAGAAATTCTTTTTAAAAATATTATGTAATGGTAAAAAATATAAATAGTAGTATATAATAAAGTATATTTAGTATGTTAAAATTATTATTCTTTCTTATTTATAAAAATGATAAATTATAGTTTAAATATAAAAAAAATTGTACTATTATAATATAATTAAAGTATTTTCTTAAAATTATTCTAAAATTAAAAATAAAATTATAATAAACTAAGTATAAACTATTTTCAGCATTTCTTTTAAAGTAAATGAATATTTGAATTTCTAGGAATATTTTTCAATCCTTAAAGTCAAAAAGCTATACTACCCTGAAGAGAAGACTGATTGGGTTTAAGTTAGTTGATTTTAAAATATGAAAAAGAGCACTAAAGAATTTTTTATGAAGAGATAAATTTGGTATTTCAAAAGTTAGAGGTACAGGTAGGCTGATGCTCGGTTCTACAAGGTCATTGAAAACTTATTTTTTTCAAATATTATTTTTTGCATTAGCTATTCCTTTTGTCTTTTCGCTTGGTATGTTGTTATTTTTTATAATAAATTCTAATAACAGAATTGAACTTGCTAATAGGCAATTAAAAAGAAGTATTGAATTAGAAATATTAGAATCGTTATATCGATTTCAGAATTCAATTCAAGTAATTTTACAGTCTGAAGAATTAAAAAATTTTCTAGATTCTACCCTTGATTATGAAGATAATAACAAGGAAAAGTTAAAAAAAGTAATTATAAATAAAAATGAAAATCTTGACTTCAAGAATACAGTTTGGAGTATTATTAATAATCGAGGAAAAGTTATATATTCTAATAACATGGATGTATGGAATAAATCTAATTATAGTGAAAAGATAACAGATAATTTATTAGGGATAAATTTGAATAGAGAAAGACAATATCTTTCATTTTTAACACCAGTTCTTTATAAAGTTATTGATAAAAAGCAGAACATGCAAAAAAAGTATGGGTACATCCATGTGGTTATTCCAATTTCAGAAATAAAAAAAAGATACCCTGAATTACAAGATATTAAAAGTATAGGAAAAGAACTAGATATTCAAAATTTTTCTATTGAAACACGTTTTGATTTACAGAAAAAAAATAACCTTATTTTAATTTATCTATATACTTTGTTAAGTCTTTTCTTTATGCTGTTTTGTAGTTATATTGGATACAGAATTTTTAAGTATCGTGTTATTAACAAATTAATGGCCTTAAAAGCGCGAATACAAAATGAAATTGATCATTCTTATAATACAAAAATAAACAATGAATTAGAATCATTATCGCATGTAT
Source organism: uncultured Oligoflexia bacterium (assembly GCA_964435255.1). Classification (GTDB taxonomy): domain Bacteria; phylum Bdellovibrionota_B; class Oligoflexia; order Silvanigrellales; family Silvanigrellaceae; genus Silvanigrella. The sequence continues at coordinate 2,554 of CAYSZE010000308.1, read as the reverse complement.
TTGATTATTATCTAAGATATTCGAAGTTTCTCCAAAATAATTTATTACAAAATTCGCAATTGTCTGCTGCTGGAAATTTAGCGCATTTTATGGCGCATGATTTACGTAAACCATTTTCAAAACTAAGATTTTTTATTGCTGAACTAAGAAATTTTTCTAGTATAATTAAAGTAAGAAATTTTATTGATGCTTATGAAGCTTCTTTATTAGATACAATTGACTATGTAGATCATTTTTTAAATGAAGTCATGGAGGCTGCAGTTGATAAAGTTGAAAATGTTTCATTAGTTCCTATGGAAGATGTTGTATTAAGTGCGCTTTCACAAATATCTTTAGACAAATATAAGGTAGATATTAATTTTGAATATCAATTGAGCCCTAACATTATGTTAAAAATTTCTCGACAAAGGATAATAAGAGTTTTTATTAATATAATGTCAAATGCTTTTGAAGCTATGAATTATAAAGGAAAAATATGGATTAAGAGTAAAGAAAAAGTAGTGGATGATAAATTATATTTAGAAATTATAATTGGAAATAGTAATTCTTTTATTTCTGCTGAGTACATAGAAAATATATTTGAAGCATTTTTTACTGTAAATAAACAAAATGGTACTGGACTAGGATTGGCTATTGCAAAAAAAATGATCTTATTACATGGAGGTAATATTAAATGTTATAGTATTCCAGACAAAGGAGTCGAATTTGTCTTTTTTTTACCTGCTGAAAAATTAATTTACAATCAATTAACCTATCATTTGCCAAATAATTTTAAACATAATAAGCTTAAAGATTCTGAAACTTATCATTTTAATTCTGTATTTGAAAATAAAAAAAGTGTGATAGTTATTGATGATGATCCTTTAATTCTAAGAAGTTGGAAACGGTCTTTAAAAAATGTAAATGTTATTACTTTTATTTATCCTGACGAAATGTTTAAATATTTTAAGCAATACCCTTTAATTTCTCAGGAAATAGATTTTATTATTACTGATTACTTTTTTGGACATAATTCAACTGTGAATTTTACAGAATTTATAAGTGGTTTACGAGATATTTATAAAGGAACTGTGTTTCTCTCTAGTGATTATAAATTAATTGATGATTCATTACTGCAAAAATATAAGTTACAAAGAATAGAGAAAAAATTTTATTCGTATGAAAAACTGAAGGCAAAATTATTAAGTTCCAGTAATTGATAAATCTTTTACCCAAATTTTTGGCGAAATACCTTTATGCGTTACATGTTCAATTTCTTCAATATATATAATATTATTTAAAAGTGTTAAAAAGTCGCCTGCAACTGTAGCAGATTCAATACTAATTTCTTTACCATTTTCTATTAAAAATCCATCAAAAGGTAATGAAAAAGATCCTTGTAGGGCATTTACACCTGCATGTAAAGATTTAACATTCTCTATGAGAATAGTGTTTGTCTCATTCATTAAATTTAAATTATGTTTTGCCTCTATATTTTGGCTTCTAGAGACATGTAAAAAATAAGGGGAGACAGTCAATTTTGAGCCTAACTTACAATGACCAGTTGACTTGGTATTAAATTTCATAGCTGTAAAACTACTATGTAAAAAAGATGTTAATTTACCATCTTTAATGATTTCTACTGTTGCTGTTCTTGTACCTTCTTCATCAAAGTGACATTGATCTGGGTTTTTTTCATGAAGTGGTGAGTCATATAAATTAAAGAGAGAAGAAGCTATTTGCGTATTTAAGTTTTCAACATTTAATAAACTTTTTTTATCTAATATATTTTGTGCATTCATGAAATTACTAAATGCATAGAGGAGGTCTAAAAAAGCTTCAGGAGAAAAAATTGTCTTATACTTTCCAGATTTTATATTTATATAATTTAAATGTTTCTGAGTTTTTTCTATGGCAATGTCAGCACATTCAGCAACATTTAGATTTTTTATCCCTTTAGCTATAGAAATATGTCCAGCTTCTCTGGCAATTTTATGCGGTTCTTGAGCTAAAGGATAAAAGTAACAATAGGCTAAATTATTTTCTTCTGATTTAAATGCGCCAAGATTATTAAAATAGAACTTTTTGATTATAGCATTTGATACTTTATTATATGGAACGCTTTTAAAAATAGAAGATGATTCTAATATTTTAGCTTCACCTAAAGTACATTTTTCAACAAGCTCAGTCATTGAAATTTTATCAAAACTCAAAGGTTGGATATTTAAATTTTCAACTGCATTACGACAGTTTTCACTGAAGTCATATATATTTTCTGTAGAAGCATATTCTGCTGAAGAATATGCTAAAATCAGAGCATCGGTAAGACCTGCATAAGTTAAATTTGAAGTACTTGTTACTCCTGCTTGTTGTTTATCATTCCAAACACGAATGAGTAAGTAAGATTTATTAGCTGAATTTAGACCAAATGGTTTTTTATTTTTAGAACTGGCTGAGCTTTCTTCTTTAGTAGACCCAAAGACATCAAATTTTTTTATTCCTAGAGATCTCGCAATTGAGTCGATATCTGATTTTAATTGTTCTATATTAAGTGACATATTATTTATCCTTTTTT
>CAYSZE010000307.1:0-3452 GCA_964435255.1 uncultured Oligoflexia bacterium | reverse complement strand
AGAATCTATATTTGTCGAGCGAAACGTTGATTGGATTGTTGGGGCTCATGTTAAAAAAGTAGAGAAAAATTTAATTGAGTATGAAACTCTAGATGGCGAAATAAATACTTTAAATTATGACTTTGCAATGTTACTCCCCCCTTTTTCTGGTGTTCCCTTAAAAGCTTATAACAAAGAAAATGAAGATATAGGCAGTAAAATTTTTAATGCAGCTGGCTTTATGAAAGTTGATGCAGATTACAACCCAAAGCCATATGAACAATGGTCAACAGAGGATTGGCCTAAAACCTATCAAACTCAATATAAAAATATGTTTGCCATTGGTATTGCGTTTGCTCCACCGCATCAAATTTCACGCCCTTTAAAAAATAAAAATGGAACAATGATAGCTCCTTCTCCTCCTCGGACGGGAATGCCATCAGGGGTGATGGGGAAAATTGTGGCAATGTCTATTTCTGATATGATTAAAAATAAAAATTTTGAACCGACTTATTCCGCTTCCATGGGAGATTTAGGGGCGGCTTGTGTAGCATCTGCTGGCGCTAGTATATTTTCAGGAAGTGCTGCAGCTATGACAATGTATCCTATTGTACCTAATTACAAACTCTATCCCTTAAATGGACGTGATATCGAATTTACAACTGGAGAAATAGGGAGCGCTGGGCATTGGATAAAAAAAATTCTTCATTACATGTTTATTTATAAGGCTAAAGGATATCCTTTTTGGTGGCTTATTCCCGAATAAAATGAGGTTGTAAAATGAAAATAACAAATTCAAAAGAATACTTAGCACCTCGTCCGACTTCTCTAACTTTATACTTTCGGACATTTTGGTTTTGGCAGCTTATACGTTTTATATTAATAAATATTCGTATGGTAAAAATGATTAAAAAATCTCATGGTAAGAGAATAAAATAATTCAAAATATTATCTACTTAATGAAATAATATTTTGATTATTATCGTATATTTTTAAGCCTTGAATTGAAGGTAAATTATCGGTTCCAACAGTAGAGTATTCCAGTTTACCAGAATTTACAGTGGTTAAATTTGAGCACATAACTGCAGGATCGGGAAGAGTAGGTTGTGGATTAGTATTTCCTGTATATTTACTCCAAACTTCAGTGCATGATTTTATAGTTATTAATCCTTTAGCTTCATTGCCAAAAAAATCTCCAATGCATTTGCATTCCATATCTTTACTATAATTTCCACCATTTTCAAAGGTGAAATTAAATTCTTGATCTTTTAAATCATTATTTGTGGCACTAAATCTTGCTACTTTAGTGAGATTTAATTGTACTTTTGTCCCATAACCATTTATTTTCCAGTATGAATTATTAAACATTGACCAGCTACCATTCCAGGAACTATAGAAAAAATTTCTAGAATCATCATGTTTTTCGATGGTGTATTTTTGATTTTTATCGTTTTTGTTATTATCGCTACAAGAGATAATAATTACTGAAAATATTGGAAATAATATACATATTTTACTTAAATAGTTCATAAATAATCCTCTAAAAAAAATACATTAGATTAATAAATATAAAAAGTAAAGTTATTTGTTTTGTTAGTAAAATATCTGTTTTAATACAACAAAATATGCTGCTAATATGACTAAAAATAAATTATAATTTATTAATATAAAGTGCAATATTTATAATTTTGAATATTAAATGTGTAATTTATTAATCTTTATTCGTAATTATTGGAAATAGTCTAATAAATTATCTAAAAGTAATAGTAAAAATATAAATAACTAGTTTGGTAAATTTTACATTTTTTATGCTATTTTAGATCAAATCTATCTAAACTCATAATTTTATTCCATGTTTCAATGAATTTTTCGATAAATTTTAGTTCCATATTTTTACTAGCATATACTTCTGATATTGCTCTAAGTTGCGAATGAGAACCAAAAATGAGATCTACAGCAGTAGCTTTCCACTTTTTCTTACCAGATATTCTATCAAAACTTTCATAAACACCTTTTATTTTAGACTTTTTCCATATATTTTTAATTTCTAATAGATTAATAAAAAAATCGTTTGTTAAAGCTTCAGGTTTATTAGTTAAAACACCATATTCTGTTTGATTATAATTTGTATTTAAAACTCTCATACCTGCAACGAGTATAGTTAATTCTGGTGCTGTTAGTGTCAATAATTGCGCTTTATCTATAAGTAATTCTAAGGCATTTTCTTCTAAACCTTTTTTGACATAGTTGCGGAAACCATCAGCTACAGGCTCTAATATAGAAAAAGATATCACATCAGTTTGTTCTTGAATGGCATCCATTCTGCCTGGAGAAAAGGGGACTTTTATGGAATATCCTGCATTTTTGGCAGCAAGTTCAATAGCAGCGCAGCCTCCTAAAATAATAAGATCAGAGAGAGATACTTTTTTACCATTTTGCTGATTCATATTAAATTTAGATTGTATCGTTTTAAATTTCGTTATTATTTTTTTTAATTCTGTAGGCTGATTGACTTCCCAATTTATTTGAGGGTCTAAGCAAATTCTTCCACCATTAGCACCTCCTCGCTTATCACTTCCACGAAAAGTTGAAGCAGAAGCCCATGCTGTACTAACTAATTGAGAGATACTTAATCCAGAAGCTAGAATAAATGCTTTTAATTCCTTTATATCTTGTTTACTAATTATAGGATGATTTATTGCAGGTATAGGATCTTGCCATATTAGTGTTTCTTTAGGAATTAATGGTCCAAGGTAACGACTGATTGGTCCCATATCGCGATGGGTTAATTTAAACCATGCTCTTGCAAATGCCTTTTCAAATTCTTTAGGATTTTTTAAGAATTTTTTTGAAATTTTTTCGTATTTAGGATCCATTCTTAAAGCAAGATCTGCTGTTGTCATCATTGGAGCATGTTTTTTCTTAGTCAAATGGGCATCGGGAACAGTATTGTCACCCGTTTTTCCTTTAGGTTTCCATTGATGAGCACCCGCTGGACTTTTAGTCAATTCCCACTCATAACCAAATAATGATTCAAAATAACCATTATCCCATTTTATAGGATTTTCTGTCCAAGCTCCTTCGAGACCGCTGGTTGTTGTATGTCCAGCAATGCCAGTAGCAAAGGAATTGATCCATCCTAATCCTTGTTCCATAATATCTGCAGCTTCTGGTTCTGGCCCAATATATTTTGGATCTCCAGCGCCGTGACATTTGCCGAAAGTATGTCCTCCTGCAACCAAAGCGACTGTTTCTTCATCATCCATAGCCATTCTTGCAAAAGTTTCTCTGATATCTATTGCTGAAGCAAGAGGATCAGGTTTGCCATTAGGTCCTTCAGGATTTACATAAATAAGTCCCATCTGAACCGCTGCAAGAGGATTTTCAAGCTCTCTCTTATTTTTATAACGGTTATCACCTAACCACGTTGTCTCTGACCCCCAGTTAATATCTTGCTCAGGTTCCCAAATATC
>CAYSZE010000306.1:0-6777 GCA_964435255.1 uncultured Oligoflexia bacterium | reverse complement strand
TATTGAAAAAGCAGTATTAGATAAGCAAATGCGTGATGCTATTAATGGTGCTCCTGGTGGAAATCCTGAAATTCGTAGAAAACTTCTTGATGCACAAAAACAATTCATTGAAAATGTAGGAAATAAAGATTCTGATAGTTCTGCTAAAGCAGAGTAAATAGGAAAAAATCCTTCCTAAAATAATTATTCAAAAGTGTGATTTTGAAGGTGAAAAATGAAATTAAAAGCAATTGGTTTATTCATTGGAATTTTTAGTGTTGTGTTATCTAATTCTATTTATGCTCAAACAGATCCTTGTTCAACACTTGCTGATTTGCAGTCTAAAACACAGAAAGATTTATTTGTAGGATATGGCACAGCCTCTAAACAACAACAAGCAGATCAAAATGCCCAAATTGATTTAGCAAGGAATATTAGACAAAAGGTTACTGCAACTTCTACTGTTGAAGAATCAAATGATGATGCATCCTTAAAAGCAACATCAAAATCAGTTGTTTCAGAGGTACTAATTGGTGCAAAAATTTTGAAGAGATGTAACAATAAAGACAGTTATTCTACTGTTGTTACTTTGGAAAAAGCGACTTTTTTAACTTCATTATCTGAAAAACTTTCAAGTAATATAAAAAAAGCACAGAATTTAATTCAGTCTATTGAAAAAGCAAAAGATGATGAAACATTAGGAAAAAACGTTGATATAGCTAAAAAATTTCTGGCCGATTACCAAGATACAACTGAAGCTGATTTAAACGTATGTAAAGTCTATTCAGGCTGTGAAAAAATAGCATCTGCTGAAGATGTTTTTCATAAATTATCTGAATTGGTTTCAAAAGAAGGCGACAAAGATCAATATGTTTTTATCTCTAACAATGATAAAGTTTCATTAGCTTTAAGAAATGATCTCATTTCTCTGTTAGAAGATGATAAAAATGATAAAATAAAAATCATGGATGGTGCTGTATCAGAAAATAGCGAATCAAAAAGAAAAATATTGTCGAATTGTAAGGCAAAAGTTGGCTCTAAGATTCCTGGAACAGATGACCGCATTGTTGAAACCCGCTGCGTTGTTGAAGCTTATATAGGAAAACAAAAGAAATTTAGAAAAGTTTATTCATGTAAATCCACAATGGATGCAGATATTAGCATTGAAGATGCTGTTACCGCTTGTTCTGGCCGTTTGACTTTAGAGTAATAAAGTTTTAGTCACATTGTTTTAACCAACTGCATTTGTAAGTTGGTTTTTTTTGTGTCAAAAATTAAACACAGCTTTTTTTTATTTTAAAAGATAATATTAATAGTATTTAAAGAGATAAACTATGAAACAAAACTTATTTTTTAATATTATTCTATTTATTTTATTATTCCCGCCGCAAGTAGTTCATTCGCTAGGCGGTATGTTTTATCATGTTGATGTTTATACAACTGAGACATTATATCCGTTAGTTATAATCGATAAAAAACAGCTAGACGGCATCAGTGGGGAATTTTTATCTTTAGCAACAAGTAAAATGATTTCAAAATTAAATGTAATTGTGATGCCATGGCCTCGAGCACAAATAGAAGTTAATAAAGTAAAAAATGCTCTAATTATACCATTGGCCAGAACTAAGGAAAGAGAAAATAAGTATAAGTGGTTAGGAAAAGTATTTGACGATCCTATTTGTTACTTTACTTATAAGAAAACATTTGAAATGAAAAATATTGACGACTTAAGTAAAGTGAAAAAAGCAGGTCTGTTAAGACATGGTCCAGCGAATTTAGAATTTTTAAAACAAAATAAGAATATAAAAATAGTTGATTCAAATGAAATGAATCAACTGGTTGTTAAGCTATACAAAAATGAAATAGATTTAATATTAGCAGGTTATTCAACAGTTTCATATTATTGGAATTTAAATAATTATGACTTAAATGAATTGTCATGTTTTCAAACAAAATATGTAAATCAGCAATCAGTAGCTGCCTCACTAAATTCAGATCAGGAGTTTGTAGCTAGTATACAGAAAGCCATTGAAGAATTTAAAAAAACGAAAGAATATAAAAATTTGCTTCTTAAATATCATTTAAATTAAGTTAATTAAATATATCTTTTTTAAAGGACATAAGAAATAATTTTTAATTAGACAAATTTTGTTTTTTGTGGTAGCTGTCTTTTTTTAGGGTTATCATGAAAATATTAAATACTGCTATTGCTGGATTTGGGTTGTCAGGCTCCACATTTCATGCACCGCTTTTAAGTAATTTAGAAGGTTTTCATTTAAAATATTATTGTTCATCAAATATTAAAAAAGTAAAAAATCTGTTTCCGCAAGGAGAAGTTTTTGCTGAATTTGCTGAACTGTGTGCGTTAAGAGATCTTGATCTGGTAATCATTACATCACCTAATGCTAATCATTATGAAATGGCTAAAAAAGCTTTGTTGTCTGGATTGCATGTTATTATTGATAAGCCCTTTGTGACTAGCTTTGCTCAAGGTAAAGAATTAATATCAATTGCACAAAGAAAAGAATTATTTTTAAGTGTTTTTCATAATAGACGTTGGGATAATGCTTTTTTAACTTTCCAAAAATGTAGGCAGGAGAATTTACTCAAAGATATCCACTTATATGAATCCTATTTTGATCGTTATCGTCCTATAGTTAATAAAAATAAATGGAAAGAACAAGAACTAGAAGGTTCTGGTTTACTATATGATCTTGGTTCACATTTAATAGATCAAGTTTTAGTTACATTAGGTATGCCAACAGAAATATTTGCTGATTTACAAATACAGAGAGAAAATGCAAAAGTAACAGATTATTTTAATATTATATTAAAATATGATCGAGCTCGAGCTATAATTGGTGCGTCAAATTTAACGGTTACGCCGAGACCTATGTTGTCTGTTCAAGGTATTGATTCGCATTTTGTAAAGTATGGTCTTGATCCGCAAGAACAAGCATTAGGACTTATAGCAAAAGGTGAGAAATTAAATATGGAGACATGGGGAACAGAACCTGCAAATAACTCTTCACAATTAACAGTTATTAAACAAGAAAAACACCAAACTTTAAATATAGCAACAGTACCTGGTCATTATTTTTCTTATTATCAACAAGTTTATCAAGCTATTGTTAATGGTAAATTTAATCCTGTTCCTGCTACTGAAGCATTACAAGTCATATATTTAATTGAATTGGCATTAGAAAGTAATAAACAGAAACAATGGATACAAGTAGACTTCAAGAATTAATTTGCGATTTGTACATAAGTATTCTTAGTGAGTTTAAAGTAACAATTAAAGTTGCTCCTGTGTCAGCAAGTATTGCCATCCAAAGTTGGGTACCACCAAATAAGGTCAAAAATAAAAAAATAATTTTAAGACCTAGAGCAATTATAATATTCTTTTGAATGGTGGACATCACTTTTTTAGAAATCAAAATAGCATCTATTAAAGCAGTTAATTTATTCCTAGCAATTATAATTTGAGAAGTATCAATTGCAATATTTGTACCATTTCCCATAGCTACAGAAATATTTGCAGCTGCTAGTGCAGGAGCATCATTAATGCCATCACCTACCATAGCTATTAATTTAGTTTTTGCTACAGCACTAATATATTCAAGTTTATTTTCTGGTAAAAGTTCAGCCTTGACTTCTATATTTAATTCTTTAGCTATATTTTGAGCTGAAATAATATTGTCACCAGTTAAAATTATAGAGTTTATTTTTAATGTATTTAAATTTTTTATTGTAACTTTAGCATCAGGTCTTAAAGTATCTGTAAAAGCAATATAACCAAGCAAACAAAAATTTACAATGACACAAACAATTGTATTTCCTTGGTGTTGTAAATTTTTTATAGCATTAAATTCAGGAAAAGATTGATTTATAATTTGTTGTGCATATTGAGGGGAGCAGACTATTACATGTTGGCCATTTATAATTCCTTGAGCACCAATACCTGCAAGCGTTTTTGGTTGTTCTATTTCATAGAAAGTTAAATTTTGTTCGTTGGCATGATCAATAATTGCTTTTGCTAATGGGTGGTTTGTTTTGCTCTCAATACTAGCTGCGACTTGCAGAACTTCATTTATACTACCAGTAATTGGTGTAATGTTTGTGATATTTAGCTTACCATAAGTTAATGTACCTGTTTTGTCAAAAGCAATTTGTTTTATTCTACCAATTGTCTCCAAAGCACTAGCGTTTTTTATAAGAATCCCTAATTTTGAAGCAATAATAATGCCCGCTGAAATGGCGGAGGGTGTAGAAATAATAAGTGCGCAAGGGCAACCGATTAATAGAATAGCCAATCCACGATATATCCAAACTAACCATGGTTCTGTTAAAAACAGAGGAGGGATTATGGCTGTTATTATTCCTAAGATAAGTATAATAGGTGTATAAATTTTACTAAATTTTTCAATGCTCCGCATCACTTTTGTTTTAGACGCTTGTGCATCGGTGATGAGTTTTACCAAGCGTGTTACAGTATTGTTTTCTCCTTGGGATGTCGCTTGGACTTGCAAAAAACTATCTATATTATTTGTTCCTGCTATGACGGGATCATTATTTCTTTTAAAAATGGGTTTGGATTCTCCAGTTAATAGTGATTCGTTAACATAACTTTCGCCGTTGCGGACAATAGCATCAACAGGAAAACGATCTCCTGGCTTGATTTCTAAAACATCATTTATTTGGATCATTTTAGCAGGAATAAATTCTTTTTGGCCTAAAGTTGTAATTCTAATTGCGTTTTCAGGAAGAATATTTACAAGTGAATTAATTTCTTTTTTTGCTTTTTCGGTAGAAAAAGATTCTAGTTTTTCACCAATTAAATATAAGATAAGAACAGCAGCAGCTTCTTCACTAGCACCAATAATAATTGCCCCAATTGCGGAAATACTCATCAGTAATTCAACGCTAAAAAAATATCCAACTTTAGCCATTAAAAAACATTTTCGCATAATTGGTAATAAAAGAGTTATAGTCAAACAAGAAAAATAAATTTGTAAATTTATTTTTAAAAAGTTCTCAATTAGAAAAAGAATGAAGTAAATAAAGCACAATAATATTATGAATTTCCATGAAGAAAATTTGATAAAGTTATTTCTTTGAACTACTGTTTTTGGAGGTAGTAGTAAATTTATATGTTTCGTATTACTTTTTGGAAAAGCTTTAAATTTTTTGTTTTTATTAAAAGTATTTTTTAAATGTGCTGACATTTTAATATTATTTTTATTTGTTACTTCTTCAATCTGATAACCTAATTTATGAAGCCCTTTAGTTAAAGAATGTATAACTTTTTCAGAATTTTGAATTTTTACAATGAGCAAAGCTTGAGAAAAATTGACTTCAGCTTGTGTTACTCCTTTTAAACATTTGCTATATGTTTCAATTTTGGGAACACAACCGATACAATCTAGACCTTTTATATGAAATTTTAATTCTTTAGAATTGCCGTCTTTCATAGAGACCTCATGAACTTAGTTCGTTGACGAATGAAAAATGGTAGGCTATAAAATTATAGGGTAGGGGGGTATCCTATGTCAATGAAAAAACCAAAAACTCATATCATTACAAATAAAGAAAAACTCTTATTAATAGTTAAGAAAATGAAAGGCCAACTGGAAAGTGTTGAACAAGCCTTAGAAAAAGATCATGACTGTAAAAAAATTTTGCATACTCTGTCTTCAATGCGTGGGGCAATGAGTGGACTTATGTGTGAAGTTGTTGAAAGCCATATTTTAGAGCATATTTCCGAACAACAAGAAAATTTGTCAAAAAATGAGTTAAAATTAGCAACAGAGTTATCTTTGGCTTTAAAAGCATTTTTATGAATACTATTTAATTAAAGCTTTACCAGCGTCACTTAAATGGCATAGCTTTCTTTTTTTCAAATTTCTTAAATTAATTTGTCTTTTTAGTTATATTTAAAATAAGGCTATTTTTTAAAAAATTGGAATTTTCAATGAATCTTAAAGCATTCTTTACTTTTTTTCTCGTTTTGACATTTTATTGTTCCGCTTATGCTGACATTAATGAAATTTACTTTATTGCTCCTACTGGTGCAACAGGTAAATTTAGCCGTTTATTTTATGAATACGTTAAAGAATTTAATCATAAACATATGAAAAATAGAATAATATTTATTCCACTTCAAGAATGGGACATTGTTATTTCTCAAGCAAAAGAAATGGCAGCATCTGGTAAAAAGTTTATTTTTATATCAGAAGTATCACAAACATATGAAATTGAGAATTTAAATATAGCAACAAATTATGATGATTTTTATGGGAATAAAAAAAATGAATTAAAGAAAATTAATGCGGATATATTTATTGAATATTCCAAAAATAGTTTCGGTAAAGATGGAAAAATGTACGGACTACCAATTTTTAGAAGTATGCCAGTGGTGTTTTATAATTTAGATTATTTAAAAAAAGCAGGTTATAATCAAAAAAATTTACCAAAAAATTGGTTTGAATTCAAAATAATGTTAGAAAAAATGAAACAAGCTTTAAATATGACTCCTTTTGTTTTAGCTGGCGATTGGTATGATTTTCTTTTTGAAGCATTAGTTATACAAGCAGGAGGACGTATAATTGACTCTAAAAATAAAAAAATAAAATTTTATTCCCCCGAAGCGATAGTAGCGCTTACTTATTGGAAAGAACTTATTGATGCAAAACTTATGAAAAGAGTAGAAAATTGGAAAGGGGCAATTAATGGGTTTATTGCTGGGAAGTTTCCAGTCATTTTTTATTCATCTGGTGGGATGGGTTCTGCTCAAGAGAC
>CAYSZE010000305.1:0-8061 GCA_964435255.1 uncultured Oligoflexia bacterium | reverse complement strand
TTATTATCTAGAGTAAATTTTGTAGACAAAAATAAATTTTGCGGATCTTTTACAATAACATAACATTTTTGTAAGTCACCAGAATTTAATAATCCAGAAGACAAAATAACTGGTTTATAATTAGGCACTACTACTCTAAATGAAGACTTTAAATCAACAACTTTATTACTTTCAAAATTCCTGATATGGAGAGGAAAATTTTCAATATTATAGATATCTATTATTTCATTATCTGATATATATTTATTTAATTTTTGAAGATCTAAATTACTTAAACTTATGTAATACCATCCATTTTTGTCTTTTTTACATATATTATCTGTCAATGGAGAAGAATTCCGATCATAAACATAGCAGTATAATGCATTTTTTCTAGAATTTGTTTTATCCCTAAATAGTCTTATTATGTAGTTATTATTTGGGTTATATAAATAAGATTCTTTTAACCATGAAGGATTTTTTTCATTTAAATTGCCATTTTTTATAACAACTGTTCCAATAAATGGCTGATTCAAGTGATTACCAACAATAGTACAACTTAAATTGCCTTCAATTAACTTCTCATTAAATAATAAAGAATTTCTGTACTTACTAACTTCATTTTCATCAATAAACCAAAAAATTTGATAATTTGATTTTAAAATTATTTCTTCAGGAATATAACAAATATACGACATATCATTAGCAGTCAGAGCAATTGACATACTATTAGAAATGTCTTTAACATTTTCGTAAACATCACTTTTATTAAAAATAGTAATATTTTTTTCAAATAATTCATCATCAATTTGCAACTTTAGAGTAACTAAATTTTCAGAATTATTAATTTTTAATTTTTCTTTTTTAATTAATTTTAATTCAGCAATACCACTTTTATCAATTAAAGAAACAAAACATTCAAAATTTTCATTACCAATACAGCTCCAACTAATATTATTTCTAGATAAGTCTATATTTGTTTTGTATTTCTCAATTATAACATCTGACTGTTCAGATATTCCAATTTGGTTACTTCCAATAATTTTCAAATATTTTTTATTAAGAGTTAATTTTTCAGATATGCCATTATTTGTTTCACAGCTATAATTCTGAGAAAATTTTATATTTTCTATTGGTAAAGAAATATTAAATTGATTATCAATTTTCTTACCATTAATATACCAAAAATATTTTTCTGAATTAGGATAAAATAAAAAATTATTTGACTTACAAAGTAAATAATAGTCGTTTTCATTTTCAATGAATTGAACAATAGGCGGTAATTTTATATTTTCTGTTTTATTATCAGAATCAAAAACAAATTTTACATTGTTTTTGATTAAAATTTTATTCTGACTTTTTACTCCTACAATTAGATTAAAAATACGGTATTTTTCATTATTTAACATAGCAAGAAATGTTTTATAGTCAATATTTTTTTTCTCGATCTGTCCAGTTTCAGTATCAATTAACGAACAAAAGTTTTGTTCATATTCAGCACCTGTTAAACTTTCACAAAAATAAGAATCATTTTGAGTTTGTTTTAAAAAGAAGTTGCTTATTGAAAATTCACTAATATTAGACAAAGTATATATTTTTATAGCTGGAGAAAAATTTTGCCAATTTACAAATTCTGAGAAAAATTTTTCTTCTTTTTTATATAAAAATCCATCATATAAAATTGCTTCACAAGTAACTATAGGAAATTTTTTTGCTAATGAAAAATCGATATTTTCAGAAAATGATTCTATCTCTTTTTGCTTATCTTGCGTTTGTAATAACCATTTTTTTTGAAATATTTTTACATTTTTACTTATGTTTGTTGCTTGACAATAAATTTTTTTATTTAAATAATTAGCACTAACTTGTACATATGAAGGATGATTCGCTGGAATATTATCAAAATAAACAATATTCGGAGCAGAAATAGGCATTATCAATGCTCTTTCTTTATGAAGTCAAAAAATAACTCTACAGAAGTATACTAATACCTAGCAATCGAATTGTCTATTTTAGTACTATACGCTTCAATACCACCTTGTAAACTTCTTGCATTTAAAATGCCGTTGTCTCTAAGGTAGAGAGTCGCATTCATAGAGCGTAACCCATGATGACAAACAACAACGACACACTCAACGCTTTTTGACCTGTCTACATTTTCTGAAAAATTTTTCTCTGTTAATAAAACCGCATTCGGTATACGTGCCAAATCATATTCCCAGTCTTCCCGTACATCAAGAATTAATACTTTTGCGTTCCTTTTTTGCATCGCTCCAAATTCTTCGACGGTTATTTCAGATTTTTGCATATCCTGTAAACCTTCATTTAATGACTGTAGCATTAAAACTGCATCTTTTTTATGTTTTTGTGCAACCTGTTCAATGGTTTCTTGCGCATCATACCCACAGCTGGCACACCCCCCCACATGAAATTTGCTATGTAAAAGAGATCTTGCAAACGGAAATTGTATTTCTACTTCCTTCATTGTCGATTTTAAAGAAAATTCAAGCATTTTTGTTCTCTCCTGCGAATACTCTTAGGTTATAATCCAAGTCCTTAGTGCTAACATGATAGCAAGATGAATTGAATATCTTTTTACATCTGAAAATCTTTATACCTGAACTAGTCAACTGAAACAAAGCGTGTTATATTGCAACGACTCTTTTGCATTGCTCTAAAAAAGGCTGATTTCCATATAAAAAATTTAATAATTTAAAAAAGGAAAAAATATGTCAGAAGTTCAACTAACATCAGATAGTCAAGGTGGGTTTGCTTATATGAAAGACTTTGTCGATCCTCACTTCAATGCCAATGACTATTTTAAAGTAACAACGACTGATTTAGAGATTAAAAAAAATGCAGAAATAATTAACTATCACGCTCATGTTTACTATACACTTGAAACAAAAGAGCATGCAAAATTATTATACCAACGTATAGCTGAACGTTTTTCTGTCCAATTAGGAATGATGTATGATTTTGCCGCAGGCCCACACAAATTCCCACAATTTGAAGCCGCATTTAATATTGCTGAATTTCCAAAATTCATTCCTTGGCTTTTATTAAACCATATAGGTTTAAGTATTCTTGTCCATACAAATACTCACCATCCAAGAGATGATCACCTCAAAACCTGTTTTTGGATTGGAAAACAATTGCCTTTACATGGTGAAAAAATTCCAGGGCTCTTAAGTTTAGTTACAGACAATCCACCACCACCAATTTATGTAAATACAATCCCCACAATTAATGATATTTAGTCTTAGATGAATGATTTCCCTACCATACTCTTCAAAAGTAGCAAAATCTGTCACCTTTATTTGTATGAACCTTTAAGAGGTTATAATGTACTCCTAGATATGAAGACTGACTGTCTTTTCTGGGAGGACATGACAAATGTATACAATTGAAAAGTGGGTATCGGAACGCTTAAATCAAACCACGCAATCAAAGTTTGAAGGCAGTGGCAGAAGACACTTTTCATTAAGTAACTTACAAGATGTTTCTGTAACTTACTATGATGTTCCTCTTTCGTCTGGCCCTGGCACAGCCTTTCTTTCCGTGCCACGTGGTATGGAAAGCGCACAAAATTCACTCATTATTCTTATGCATGGCTTAGGTGATGATTGTTCATATCCTTTATTACACTGGATAAGATTTTTAAATTCGAATGGGTTGTCCGTTTTGTCTTTTGATTGGGATGGTCATGGTATTGATGGCTCATCTGTTCTTGATTTTCAACAAGCCACACGTAGTCTCCCACTTTTAATTGAACGACTTTATGGAACTGAATCGGGTATAGGTTTGAGTGCAAAAAGAAAAGGACCTGCATGTTACCTCATGGGGCATTCTATGGGTGCTTCTTTTGCATTAATAGCTGCTACAAGAAATGATGTTTCAAGAAACATTAATGGCGTTATCGCAGTTTCTCCAGCTTTATGCATAAATTCTTATTCGCGCGCCGCGGCTGAATTATGGAATTATTTTTATCCTAGTGCCTGGATAAAAGATTTTTTAAATAAATTTTCTTACTATGGAGTAGATGGCCTGTTACCAGCTGCTGGATCCTTTAAACGAAAATCTTTTCCTATTCGAATGAAAACAGCAATAAATTACGCAGAACAAGCGAGACATTTTGTTTCTGAAACTTTTGAAAAACGTAGAATTTTAAGAGATATAAAAAGCCCTGTTTTATGGATGCATGGAATGAAAGATAAAATTGCTCCTTATCCCATGGTTGCATCTCTTATGATGGAAATACCCTCTGGTTTTTTTGCTCATAATGATGAAAAACGCGGTCATTTGCGGATGGCTTTTTCTGATCAAATTCCAAAATATTGCTCCTCTTTCATCAAGCAATGTTATGATCTTAAATTTTCTAAATAAATATTAGGTGGTAATAGTGAATACTAAAATGAAATGGTTTATTGGTATATTAAGTTTTTTTGCTTTATTTTTTTTAATTTTATTATTTTTACCTTTTTTAATTGATTTTAATAAATTTAAACCTCAAATACAAAATGCAGTTGCAGAAAAATTAAATGCAAAAATTAATTTCACCTCAGCTAAATTAACAATTTTCACAGGTTTAGGAATTGAAATTAAAGATGTTTCCATAGAAAACACTGATGAAGTATTTATGGGAACAGAATTATTTAAAGTAAAAGAAATAAAATTCAAAACTGAACTATTTCAATTAATAAAGGGTAAATTTGTAGGTGCTGTTCAGATAAAAAATCCTGAAATAAATATAATGCGCGGTTCTGGTAAAACAAATATAACCACCTTGGTAAAAAAAGAAAGTATAAAAAAAACAACTAATGAGCAAACGACACAAGAAGAAAGTTTACCAGCTACTCCTGGAAACACTAAAAACTACAATTCATTTACAGATAAAATTCTTATAAAATCTTTTGAAATTAAAAATGCTACTTTCAATTTATATAATGTCTCTGGCCCTAAAGAACATTTAGTTGCAAAAGTAGAAAACACCAATTTAATTGTTTCTAATATTGGTGCAGGAAAAGATATGACATTAGATTTCTCAACTGAAGTTGATTACTCTGAAAATGATGTCGCAGCCAAAGGAACCATAAGTCTTGCACTTAATGTCAATACTGAATTAGTTGGGACTGAATGGAAAAATTCATTATTTAATGGCAAATTAAGCTTTGATAAATTAGACATAAACTTTAGAAACGCTTTTGTTAAGAAAAAGTCAGTGCCACTAAACTTATCCTTTGCAGGAATGGCGAATCCTAAAATTGTTAATTTAGATGATTTCAAATTAAGTTTACAATCTCTTGAAACTAAAGCAAAAGTATCAGTAAGTTTATTAGATAAATTAAATTCAAATATATCTTTTGCGGTCAAAGCTAATAATTTAGTCGATCTTGGAGAGCTTTTGCCCCAACATAAAGATATGTTACTAAATGCAACTTTGGATCTTAAAGGAAAAATTGAAGGTTATTTAGCAAGTCCTGAGTCTCTTGATACAAATATAGTCTTAAAAACAAAATTAACTGATTCAGATATAAATCTAGTTTTTGACAGCAAATCATTTAAACCTCTTTTAGGCTCATTAAAAGTTCAAAGCCAAAATTTATATTTATCTAAAATTATTAAACCATTTATGGCTAAAGAAACTACAAAAGAACATTCTCCTAAAAATACTGAGAAAGAAGTAAATGAAAATAATCATGGAGAAAAAAATAATTCTGTTAAGGAAGACAATCAAAATAAAGATGAATTTAGTCTGACAGATAAACAAAAAAAGCTTCTATCTGGTTCAGATTTCATTACTGAAATTTCTATAGGTAAATTAGTATATGATAACTTTAATTTCACGAATTTAACACTCAATGCTAAATTAAAAAACTATAATGCTATATTAAACAAATTATCTATGAATTTATTTTCAGGAACATTAAACACTAATATGACAGCAGATCTCGCAGTATATCCTGTCATGCATAATGGCAATTTATTTCTTAATAACGTTAAAGTAGAAGAAATTTATAAGTCTATAAAACCAGATACTAAAACAAGTCCTATTGAAGGAAGCTCTGACATAAAGATGAATTATAATGCTAAAGGTTTTACTCGTGCTTCTCTTTCTAAATATTTAAATGCTAAAGGAACATTTTTATTTAATGATGGAACTCTTAATACAAAAAGCCTCATTTCATTGGCTGGTGAACAATTTAATAATTTTATAAAGTCAAGTCCTTTTGCAAGCTTAAAAATAGATAATAATTCTATAAAAAAATTGAGTATGTCAGACGATAAAGATTCTAAAAAAAGTTTAAAAAATCAAAAGGGTGACTTCGAAATTCGCGACGGAAAACTTCTTATTAGAAATTCGATAAACTCTGAACAAGGACTTATAAAATTAGACGCCGATGTTGGAATAGATGAATCACTAACGGGATCTGCTTTATATATTGCTAGCAATTCAGTCAAAGAACAACTCATACAACAAAGCAATTATGCAAAGTACTTACTCAATGATAAAGGTGAATTTGAGCTCATGTTATATCTTGCAGGCACAGTATCAAAACCAGATGTCACAATAAATACAGAACCTCTCCAAAAACGGTTTATTAAAAATGCTTCAAAAGAGGTTACAAACAAATTAAAAGAAGAAATAAAGAAAAATCCTGAAGTCCAAAAACTACAGGATGATGCCAAAAAATTATTAGAAAAAAATGGAATTGATCCAAGCAATTTTGGTTTTTAAATACAAATCACTCAACTTTCTAATTTAATATGTTTTATATCCCGAATGTGAATCACTAAACGCCAAAAAAAGCATATTTCAAAAATAGGTATATAAGAAAAATAAATAATATTTACTACATTTCCCAAATAGTCTTTTGAAATAATATAAGATAAAAGCCACATCAATGGCATAAACCCTAGCAAAGCTAATAAAGTAAAAATTATAAAACGAATAGATAAAACAACATAAATTGCTACGAATTTGGGTATAAAATGATGTCCAATTCTTCCTCCATGCACACGATAGGCAGAATAAATGCCGACGGATTGTATAAAAATACTTAACCCAGACTGAATTTTGTCCAACAATGTCGGAGTTGAGGGAAAAAATACATATGCCTCAGCAAATACTGTAAAAAGCATTATAAATATGAATAAATAGAAAAATTGTACTTGCTCAGAAAGTTGTTGTTCACTTATGAGTTTTTTTAAGCCATTCATGTTATAAAGATGCATAAATCCTCATTTCTCACCCTCATTTCATTATCCTTCCTTAGAATTTTTCTCTAATAAAGATTATAAAAAGAGAATAAATTTCCATAACATAATATATAGTTACACGTATTATTTTTATATTATACATTATTTTAATGTATAAAAACACCAAAGATATTTACTAAAACCTTTTTAATTTGCACAAGTTGAATTCCAAAGACATTTATTTTGATTTTTATTTAATTATTTCAACATGTTAAAATATTGTTAAAATTTGCTTAAAATAATAATTGACTTACAATAATTTTGTAATTAAACAAATTTTTACTCACGTATTTATAATGCGTTATTTTTTAAAAATTTAACTATTTTATCTATATTATTAAGGATTTATAATGTATAAGAGCAATATTTTAAAGATTAGTTTGCCATTACTCACTTTAACTTTAATAGGCTGTAAAAATTCAGGTTCTAATCAAAGTAGCTCTCAACAAAACAATCAAAGCTTTCTAAAAGTAAATATGAATTTGGATAGCAAAGAGCAACAACAAAAAGAAATTCTTTCATCTGACCAATTTACTAATGTTACAACCTATAAAATAACGATTAAAACGGTCTGTGGAGACAAAGAAATAACTCAAGAAATTAGGGAAAATTCCACAGGAATTTTATTAGAAGATAATCAAAATTGCAGTATAACTATCGAAAAATTTTCGCTATCAAATAGTTCTAATTTCTTCCAACCAGTCAAAATTAATGAATCTTTAATTATTCAAGCGAACTGGGATACAAATTTTCATAAAATTAGCAATACATCTGCTGCAAATTATAAATTAGATACGGAAGTAAAACACATAAAAAACTCAG
>CAYSZE010000304.1:0-4330 GCA_964435255.1 uncultured Oligoflexia bacterium | reverse complement strand
TCAATACATTCAAATAGTGGTGGTGTTTCTTTACTGCCAGTGACAGCGACTCTGACAGGCATAAAAACATCTTTTGGCTTTAAATTTTTTTCAGTAAGATATTGATTAAAAATATTATGAATTTCTTGATGGTTCCAATTTTCACAAATATCAAGCTTTAAGACAAGATCATTTAAATAAGCTGCAACGTCTTCCGCAGTTCTTCCTTTTGGTAGTAAGGGAGCATTGGTATAATTTAAATCTCCTTGAAAGAAAAAAACAGTTTGATCGATAAAATCTTCAAATTTTTCAACTCTTTCTTTAATTAAAGGAATAATTTTTAGTAAATATTCTTCATTAAAAACAACATTTTTTAAATGTGTTAACCATTTATCGTTACTTTCTTGTTTCAAATATTGACCATTTAACCAGGCTAATTTTTTAAGATCAAATACGGGTCCTCCAAGAGTCATACGATCCCAAGTAAATCCTTCAATCATGTCTTGAGTTGAAAATTTTTCGACATTATCACCGAAATTCCAGCCCATTAATGCAAGAAAATTTCTTAAAGTTTCAGGTAAAATACCTTTGCGTCGGTAGTAATTAATTGATGTTGGATTTTTTCTTTTGGAAATTTTTGATTTATCAGCATTCCTTAACAAAGGTAAGTGACAAAAATCTGGTTTTTCCCAACCAAACATATCGTACAACATAATATGCTTAGGTGTTGAAGATATCCATTCTTCACCGCGAATGACATGCGTAATTTTCATTAAATGATCATCAACAACCACAGCTAAATGATATGTAGGAAAACCATCCGTTTTTAATAATACTTGATCATCAATACCATCATTTTCAAATTCAATGATTCCTCTTAAAGTGTCTTTAAACGCTGTTTTGCCTACAGTAGGCATTTTCATACGAATGACATAAGGTAAACCTTCAGCAAGTTTTTTTTCGACATCGGCCTGTGGCAAATCACGACAAAGTCTATCGTATCCAGGAGGAAGCTTTTGTGCCTGTTGTGTTTTTCTTAAAATATCAAGACGTTGAGTGGTGCAAAAACAACGATAAGCGTGGCCTTTTTGAATGAGGCTATCAGCATATTCATGGTAAATTTCTTTTCTTTCACTTTGTTTATAAGGGGCATAGGGGCCGCCTATATCAGGTCCTTCGTCCCATTGAATGCCAACCCATTTCAGGGCATCGAGGATCATGGCTTCGCTATCGGAACGGTACCTTTTTTGGTCAGTGTCTTCTATACGAATGATAAATTTACCATTGTGTTTTTTTGTAAATACATAATTAAATAATGCAATGTATGCCGTACCTATATGAGGGTCGCCTGTGGGGCTTGGGGCAATACGAACTCTGACTTCTTTACTCATCGATGACATGAAAAGGACTCCTAGCGTAAACGGGTATTCATTCCCTAATGATCTAGGCTTTACCTCATGTTGTATTCTTTTGGCAATGATAGATATTACTGAATGAGTTGCAAATTAAAGATTGCACCGTATACTCCAGGCTAAGAAGTTTACTGCTATGCTTCTTTTTAAAGGCATGGGCTGAATTGTTCAATTATTGAAAAAGGTTTATTTTGATATATTCGGGAGCAAAACGCATAGAAAGAGGGTATTATTTTAAAATCTTCAAACAAGATACCTTAAAAAAAGATCTTTGGCTTGAAGATCAGGTGGTGTATGCCGCATCTTCTAAAGAAGCAGCGCAACTATATGTTGAAGTTTTTTATCAACCGTACGACAGCATTCATTCAATTACAGAATCTGAAAATGAAGAATATATAGCTAATATAAAAGGAGCAGATAATTTCGAATGTAAAATAAAAATCAAGCCCCATAAGGAACTTGATCTCGAAATACCTGCTTATTTAAGATATTAATTATTGCGCTGCTAACAGTGCTTTTGCTTGTCCTTGTTTGTCTTGGACTATCACAGAAGCGTCAGAGTAGTAACCTATTTGAATATCTTCAGTCACAATTTTATAGCTGGGAACATTTGAGGCATTTAAAACAGTTTCAATAGGGAAAGCCCAAAAATGATGCCCTTGGTAAGGTTTAGCATAATTTATTGCTGTATTTCCTGATAAATAAACTATGTAGTTGACTCTTACTTTCATTGTGCCGCGGGTGGCGATCAATTGTGCTGTGACTTCCTCACCAGGATTTAAGTTTACAGTTAGTCCTGAACTAGATCCTACTGTAGTTGTTTGACTTGATGAACCACCTTTTCCCCATGTTTCCGATAAACTGAAGCCTGCCGAAAATTGTGAGGTTTCTTTAGCTAGTTCCACATTCACTTCTACTGTCTGTGTAAAAGAAAAACTACTTGTTGCAGATGTTGACTGTGACCAATTGCTTTCTATGGTATTAGCAATATTTTCAGAAATATTCGCAGAAAAAGTTGCTGGTTTAGAAGAACTATTTCTAAAATACCGTGAAGCTATTATAGCAGGTTGTGATGAAATATCAGTTATTTTTATATCTTGTACTTGCATATGAACTTGTAGTTGTTGCCAGTTATAACGGGAATATAAATCTGCCCACGATTTATTTGGCCAATTGTCATTGCTTTTTAAAAACACATCGGTTGGTGTTTTGCCAAAATATTTAGTCACTGCATTTTTGAGTTGAATATCATTTAATTGAAAAGTTTGTTTTTCAGCTTCAGTAATAATATGAAATTCATTTCCCGTCGCTGAAACACTTGAAGAAGCTATATTTAATCCTGCAATCGCTGAAATTAAAATTGACATAAGAATTTCCTTTTACTGCGCTACAAACTTTTTAAATAAAGTTGTACTAAAGAGATTTTATGAAAATAGTGATTACAAAAAGATTAAAATGCGCTTAAAATAATGTATTAGTATTTGATTACACGAAGGTTTTCAAAAAATATTTCATTTTAATAAAAAATCAGTAAGTTGCTTTTGTTGTTTTTTACTTATAAAATAAAAATAATAGAGTTGAGGTGTTTTGGGATGAATATTCTAGTTAAAATTATTATAGTCTTTTTTTTTTCACTCCATATTCCTGTGCATGCAACGCAAACAATTCAGTTAGGTCTTGAAGATATAAATTTTTATCCTATTTATGGCACCTATGATGCAAATGACAATAAACTTCTTGAATACGATGGTTATTCAGCTGATGTCTTTAAATTATTTAATAAAAGCCAAAAAAAATTTGAATTGATATTTAATCCTATCCAAATAAAAAGATTATATTTAGAATATTTATCGCCTGAAAGTGCTTTAGATGCAAAATATCCTGATGATCCTAATTGGGCTCAAGAATTAAAAGAGAAAGCAAAAGTTAAAATTCATTATAGTACACCAATATTAAAATATACTGATGGTACTTTTGTATTAAATGAAAATAATAATTTTAAAATTGAGAATATAAAAAAATTAGGAATAATTCTAGGTTTTTCTCCAGTCGGATATGAAGAACAAATAAAAGATGGTCGGACAAAATTGGTTGAAACTATAAATGTAAAAGAATTGTTTAATATGTTAATTGAAAAAAAAGTAGATGGTATTTATATAAGTAAATATATAGGAATTTGTAAGTTAAATGTTATGAAATTAGATCAAAGAATAGTTTTTAATAGTGAGTTACCAAGTCTTACAGGTTATTATCGTTTATCTAGTAAAAAATATCCTGAATTAATAAGTTTATTTAATTATTTTTTACGAAAAAATAAAAGATATTTAGTCAACATGGAAAAAAATATTTTGAAATTTAAATGTCATTAAAACTAAACTAATTATTATTTTGTGGTTGTGAATCAAAACTTTTGGTAAATTTCTTTTTAGAATTTACGGTAAAATGTCTTTCTGCATAACGAGATAATCTTGCAAATGGCAAACCAATTAAAAAGTAAACAGCCGCAGCTAATAATCCAACGCCAAGGTAATCAAAGTAAGTTGAAGCTAATTGACTATAAATTGTAGTCAATTCTATTAAAGTAATAACAGAAACTAAAGAAGAATCTTTAATTAAAGCAATAAAATCATTTGTAACTGGTGGTATGACCACCCGTACGGCTTGCGGTATAATAATATGGCGTAAGGATTCAAAACGCGACATACCCAAAGCATATGCAGCATCATGTTGGCTATGAGGAATTGAAGTCATACCTGCGCGGTAATTTTCAGCTTCATTTGCAGCATAATTAAGTCCTAGACCAAGAACAGCAGCAAAAAAAGGACTTAACTTAATGCCAATATGTGGGAGACCATAAAAAATAATATAAAGCTGTATTAATAAAGGGGTGCCTCTTATCACTTCAACATAAGTTAAAGCTAAACGTGAAAAAAATGGGG
>CAYSZE010000303.1:0-4029 GCA_964435255.1 uncultured Oligoflexia bacterium | reverse complement strand
CAGATAAAACATTCAAGCTAGCTGCAAAAGAAGATATTTTAATTGAATCTGAAAAAAGCATCATTATTAAAGCGGGAGATAGTCAAATTATTCTTGATAAGTCTGGTACTATTTTAATTAAAGGCAAAGAAATTAAAATTCAAGGTGCTACAGAAGAACATTTAATAACTTAAAAAATTTTAAATACACAATAGGATGTTGTGCAAATGGCTAAAAGAGGAATTGTTGTTGAAGGAGACCCTTTATCTAGTGGAGGAAAAGTAGAAAAAGGTACGGGTACTTTACTCGGAGGAAAATTTCGTGCTGCTTTAATTGGAGATCCCACTTCATGTCCCATCATCGGACATGGTGCGGGACAAATCGTCGAAGGATCACCTAATTTTTATTTAAATAGAAAACCAGTTGCGTTAGAGGGACATAAAGCTTCTTGTGGTTGTGCGTTAATTGCAAAAAATGTTGGTCAACAAATGTTCATTGACGACGCAAAACCTTCTTCCTTGGAAACTTACTGCGAAAACTTTGCTTTTAATGCTAAATTCAAGAAATTTAGAAAGTTAATACCATATTTAGACTTACTATCTGTCTATCTTGATCTCAAGTGTATTGAGTTGGACGCACAAAAAAAATTATCTAGTTCTCCTCAAAAATCATTAGATTCAAACAAACTAGAATATATCCCGCTTGATGGAAATAAAGAAATAAATTGTGAAGGAAATAAATATATTGCTGGTCCACATCGGAAAACTAAGCAGAAAGGTATGCATTCTCACCACATTCCTGCTAAAAGTGCTTATTTAGGCTCAGAAATGAACCCTGATGGTAAGGCAATGGATGGGCCTGCAATTAGAATGGATCCCAAAGATCATCAAAATACTTCTAGTCATGGAACAAACGGAAATGCAGGAAAAGAATATAGACAAAAACAACACGAACTTATTCGGCAAGGAAAATTGAAAGAAGCTGTACAAATGGATATTGATGATCTTAGAAGCATTGCTGCAGAAGAAGGTACACCAGATAAATACGAGTGCGCTATTAAAAATTATACAGAACATTACAATTCTAATATTGCACCAATTGCGGATAAATTTATTATAAAATGAAAGGATTTATATGATCATCTTTAATTACTATATAGACCCAAACAAAGGAATGTTAAAATTAGGTTTAACAACAAAAGAAATGAGAAGTATAATTAAAAGTAGTTATATTTATTCTCAACAAAAAAGAGAATTTAGAAAAGAACGAGATTACTTTAAATGTGTAGATATTATAGGCCATTATGATAATTTTAGCAAACTTACAGAATTAGGTTTAGCTGATAAAGAAAGTATATTTATGTACAGAGATATCAATCTATTTTCTAATTACTTAAATGTAAGAAAAAAACTAATAGAGAAAAATATTGAATTTACTGTAGATGGTGATACATTATATTTAGATAATAAAAGAGTTTGGCTATATTTGCCTGATAAAGTTGACGATCCAAGTGATCCTGAAAATGAAAATGCTCTGGTTGAAGCAATTTCTGTTGATTTAAGCTTAGGCTGTAGTGTTTCATTTGAACGTTTAATTTCCAATCATATTCCTTCTAAAACAGCTTATCTGGGAAGTAAAATATCTTCTGACGATGGTCCTGCCATGCGGATGAGTTATGATCATCATAAATATTTTGCTAGCCATGGGAAAAGCAAACTTGCGAAGCAATACCGTGAGTGGCAAAAAAAAGCTGTGCAAGAAGAAAAAATAATGGATGCTGTAAATAAAGATATGGATGACATTAAATCGAAAACAAGTTCTACCTATTCAAGTGCATTTGTTGAATTAAAAAATTATGTGAGAACTTTAGACCCTAAAGATTTTTTAATAAAATAAAAGGAATACATTAAAATGATTTTTGAATATCTAGATGACAGTAAAAATGGAATTATAAAAGCAGGAATGACAAGAGAAGAGGTTCAAAATATTTTCAATACTAAAATATATGAATTTAAAAAAACGCCATTTTGTGAAGTCACATCTGACGCTTTTTATGAAATTGATGTTCATGCTCATTACAATCAAGAAACAAAAAAACTCGCTGGCATTGAAATTTTTCAACCTAATCATCTCAGCTATAAAAATAATATTATGTTATTAGAACGTGACTTAAAGTTTTTATTAACTGATTTAGCAAATAAAAAAATTCCATTTACAAAAGATCCTCTTGGCATAGACCTGGAAAAAGGTAAGTTAGTTATTTATGTTCCTCATGATGATGAAATTTGCCCTGAATGCGCTAGTGTTTATGTCGACTTAGAAGAAGGTTGTAGTTTAAATATAATAGACCAATAATTTTTTATCTCAAACATCTTTAAAAATAAATCAAATTAACTATTATAAAAATAATAATTAAAATTAAATTTCTAAGTATAAGGACATATATGTTAATCATTGAATATTATGAAGATCCTGAAAGAGGAATGATCAATAAAAGTACAACAAAAGAAAAATTGAGAAAACTTTTAAAAACAAATTATCTTCATAGAGAAAAACAAATATTTTATGAAATACCATGCCCTCAAAAAGATTATTTTGATTACTTAGGAATATATGCTTCTTATGATGATAATAATAATTTAACTGATTTTGAAATTAATACTACTCCAATTTACTTATCTTATAAAAATTTTAATTTATTTACAGATTATAATTTACTAATGAAAGAAATTAATAAAAGAGTAATTCCATATCATTTTGATTATGAAAATCATACTATTTACTTAGAAAATAAAAGTATAAGAATATTTATTCCAGATCTGAACTATCTAGAAAAAGAAAATAAAATTAATTTTAATGAAGGAGGAAAAATAAGTATTGTTTATTTAAATTTCCAAACTTTAAACGGTAGCATATCTTTTGAAAGATTATCTTCTCATCATATTCCCTCCAAAGTTACTTATGAAAATAGCAATATTTCTTCTGACGATGGTCCTGTCATTAGAATGGATTATGACCATGAAAAATATTTTGCATCGCACGGAAAAAGTAGAAAAACATTAAGATTTCTTGAACTACAAAAACAACTTGTACAAGAAGGAAAAATAATGAAAGCCATTCAAGTTGATGAAGAAGACATTCGGTTTAAAACAAGTTCGACTTATGCCAGTGCTTTAAAAGAAATGAAAGATTATGCAAGAAAATTAGATCCAAACGATTTTATTAGTAAAAAATAATTTAAAGTAAAAATAATCTAAATATTTATAATTATTTATTATAATTAAGTAGAATTTTAAAAGGAATAATAAATATGATTTTTGAATTTATCGATAATGCAAAAGATGGCATTCTTAAAGCTGAAATGACTCGAGAAGAAGTGAAAAACATTTTTCAATCGGAAGATTATGAATTTAAAAAAACTCCTATTTGTAAAGTAACAACCCAAGCATTCCATGAATTAGATATTCATGCATTTTATGATGATGAAACTGATAAATTAGAAGGACTAGAAATATACCAACCGAATAGAGTGTTATTGGCAGATGATATTTCAATTTTAGCCACAGACTTTCAACACTTACTTCGCATTTTAGCCACTAAAAAAATTAAAGCAGAGCATGACCTTATGGGGATAAATTTAGCAAATAATAAACTTAGAATTTATGTTCCTCACAAAGATGAAAGACTTACAGAATGTTCTTGTGTATACGTTGATTTAGCTGAAGGCTGTAGTTTAAATATTAAAGTCAAATAATTAAAATTCTTTTAAAGTTAATAATACCTATTACATAAGTTATTATTAACTTTAAAAATATTCTTAAAAATAAAAAAATTTCTACAAAGAAAACTCTCTCCATAAAGTTGCAGAAGGTGAAACAAACAACCTCACTCTCTGTTTAGGCTCCCTCATCTCAGCTAAATACAGCGCCTTCGACAAAAGACCTGTTTCAGCTCTGTCCATGAAATCGACTCTTACCGCGTCCATAGCTTTGCTTTGCAACTGAATTACTTTGGCAATACTCATTTTGAATTCTCAAACTCTTTAGCTAT
>CAYSZE010000302.1:0-11472 GCA_964435255.1 uncultured Oligoflexia bacterium | reverse complement strand
TTCCTGCCATAGAATATTCAGAACCAAGACGAATGGCATCGACAGGACAAGCTTCTTCACAATAACCACAAAAAACACAACGTAAAATATCTATTTCAAAACGGACTGGATATTTTTCAATACCTTTATCCTTTGCTTGTCCTGCCACAATTGTAATACATTGCGCTGGACAATTTGTGGCACATAAAAAACACGCTGTACAACGCACATCTCCATTCGGACGTTTCGTTAAAAAATGCGCTCCTTTAAAACGTTCTGAATAAGTGTACTCGACTTCAGGCCATTGAAGGGTAACTGATTCTTCAAGTTTCAAAAGCTGCTTAGCAAAAGTCGTAATAGTTTGTCCTAAACCAAGCAAGGTTGTTGTTAAATAACCATTCATTAAACTTTTTTGTGGATCCTTTGATACATTAATATATCCCATACTCTAATGCCTCTTATTTTTTTAGCGCAGAAAAAATATCTTCAATGCCCAACATAGCTGGAAAGACTGGAGGATTTGCTTTTAATTTTTGGCTTACACCATTATAATTTACAACAGTTCCATTTTTCTCTGCAAATACTCTTGTCGGCACAATCATTGAAAACTTTTTTGTAATTGGATTTTTTGTTGTACCAAAATAAATAACATTCGCTAATTCAGCAAAGCGGGTTATTTCATTGGCAAACTGCGAATAAGCTTTCTCAATTTCAGGACCAAAAACTAAAGTAACTTCTGCATTTTGTGCGGCTAATGCCGAAAAGTTCTCGTTTAAAGGAGTAGCTGCGATATTAAAACTTTCTAAAGTCTGTTTTAATCCAGATGTATTTGGATTGCGATCTCCTCGGAAAAGGATACCATCAAAATCATTAATTTTTTCATTTACATCACGCCAAATATAAACTTTAGGGAAGGCATCTAGTAATGTTTTTAAAGAATCTAAAATAAAATTGTATTCTTCATTTGTATATTGTGGGGTAAAAACAAGTGCTACTTTTTCTGCTTTTCCTTTTAAAGTCGAAAGTTTTTGTACCATTTGTTTACTGATATCTTGCCAAGACAATTGCTTGCCCATAGCCATTGGTACAGCAAGTCTTTCATCAGCATTTAAATGTTCATACATTGTGCGTCCATAATCACACATCCAATGTCCGTTTACTTCTTTATTTTTTCTTGGTTTCAAACGATAGTATTGGCGTTGATTTTTATTTTGAAACAATGTTACATTACAGCCAGTTGAACATCCTGGGCATATGGTTTTTGTTTCACTTAAAAACCAAACACGACATTTAAATCGAAAATCTTTAGCAGTAAATGCCCCCACTGGGCAAATATCAACTATATTATAGCTATAATTATGCTTAATTTTACGATTTGGAAATGTCCCTATGACAGCATGATCACCACGATTAAAAATACCTAATGAACTTGTTTTTGTCACTTCATCTTCAAAACGCACACAACGTGAACATAAAATACAACGTTCCGTATCAAGTACTAAATTATCACCGACATCAAGAGCTTTAGGTTTTAAAACTTTTTCTTCATCCATTTGGGAAGAATATTTTCCAACCTTCATATAATAATTTTGCAGTTCACATTCACCAGCCTGATCACAAATAGGACAATCAAGAGGGTGATTGATCAAATGAAATTCAAGTGCCCATTTATGCGCATCTTTGACTTCATCACTTGTTGTTGTAACTTTCATACCTTCTGTACAAGCAGTATTACAAGCAATTTGAAGTTTAGGCATACCTTCAATTTTTACCATACAAAAACGGCAAACTCCTGCTACAGAAAGACCCGGATGCCAACAAAACCTGGGAATTTCAATGCCCAGTAATTCAGTTGCCTCAATAACGGATGTTCCTTTTGGAACAGAGATTTCTTTGCCATCAATTGTTAACGTAACAGTTTCTGACATTTTAATTATCCTTTTAGATATGGTTCAAATTCATGGGCAAATTTTGCAATTATTGCTCTTGCAGGATCGGCTGCTGCATCTGATAAAACACAAATTGTTTTCCCACGCATATTATTTGCAACTGTATTTATTCTTTGTAAATCAGATTTTGTCGCATTGCCTTTTAAAATATGTTTTGACATTTTATACAGCCATCCCGTTCCTTCACGGCATGGAGTACATTGCCCACATGATTCGTGCGAATAAAAGTCCATTAAATTTTCCAATACATCTGGCATACGGACATCTTCGGGAATTACAATAATTGCACCTGAGCCTAACATGGAACCAGCTGCTGCAATGGATTCATAATCTAAGTTAACAGACTCACATTCTTTTGCTGTCAATACAGGAGCAGAAGAACCACCAGGAATAACTGCTTTTAATTTTTTACCTTGAATGAGACCACCACAATCTTCATTTAAAAAACGCATCAATGGATAGCCAAGAGGAATTTCGTAACAACCAGGTTTTGCAATAGGACCACTGACGTTAAATAATTTTGTTCCTGGTGATTTTTCAGTACCAAATTTTCGATAAGCTTCGGCACCATTTGTAATGATCCAAGGAACAACAGCTAAAGATTCCACATTATTTACAACAGTTGGTTTTCCTAAATAACCTTTAACTGCAGGAAAAGGTGGTTTTAATTTTGGTTGTCCTTTTTTTCCTTCAAGTGATGATATGAGACCAGTTTCTTCTCCACAGATGTAAGCACCTGCACCAGAATAAACATCCATATGATGGGTAAATCCTGAGCCCATAATATTTTCGCCTAAGTAACCAGCATCATACGCTTCGCGAATAGCTTGTTCGCACCATTTGATTTCGTTATAAAATTCGCCGCGGACATAAATATAACTTTTCTGTGCGCCAATGGCATAGGAAGCAATAATTTTTCCTTCAATTAAAGAATGCGGTGTGACTTCGGCTATATAACAATCTTTATAAGTACCAGGTTCGCCTTCATCGAAATTAGTAATTAAATACTTTTCACTAGAACCTTTTGGCACAAAGCTCCACTTTAATCCCGTGGGAAATCCTGCTCCCCCCCGTCCTCTCAAACCAGATGCTTTGACAGTATTAATCACATCATCAGGAGTCATTCCTCCTTTTAATACTTTTTCAAGAGCTTTATATCCATTCGCTTTTTCTTTATAAGTCTTTATACTGCGGGAATCAGGATGACCTTCAAGTCCAAGCAAAATACGAAATTCATCTGGCTTACGGCCTTGATATTCGTTAGTAATAACTGGCATGAAAAGTCTCCTTTTATTTCTTCATATTTTTAGCACAATTTACCGCTGCTTTTGGCAACTCTTTTGCGCTATATTCTTTAAGCAGTGCTAAGGCTTTTTCTGGTGTTACGTTATTATGGCGATCTTTGTTAATTAAAGTAGAAGGCGCATAACCACATTGTCCTAAGCATTCTACACCATGCACTTCAAATGGAAGTTCTCTTCCTTCTTTTTGTGCTTTTTCAATTTCATGGCGCACAGCTTTTATAGTGTCGTTTGCTCCCATCAACCAACATGAAATACTTTTACAGATTTCAAAACGATAAGGTTTGGGAGGCAATTTACGATACATTGTATAAAATGTTAAAACCTCGCGGACATCGACAGCCGCTAGTCCAAAATGTTTTTCTAATTCATCAATATCTTCATCGGAGATCCAATCTTTTTCATCTTGGATAGCATGTAAAATGGGGAGAATACTAGAGCGTTTTGTTTCATAGCGCTTTAAGTATCCTTCAATAATTTTGGTTAATTCTGGTGAACAAATTGGCATAAATTGCCCCTTATCTATCAAGTTCGCCTGCAATAATATTGATACTTCCTAATGCTGAAACAGCGTCGGCAAGAAAATTTCCACGCACCATTGATGGGAATCCGCTTAAGACAGAAAAACAAGGAGCGCGACATTTTACACGATAAGGATTTCCACTGCCATCAGAAATAACGTAAAATCCTAATTCACCATTAGCTGCTTCATGTCGATGGTAGACTTCTCCTTTAGGAGGTTGAATACCTTTAATGACCAACATAAAATGATTCATTAACCCTTCAATATTACCATAAACATCTTTTTTAGAAGGTAACACAATATTTTTATCAGGAATATTGATAGGACCTTCAGGCATATTCTTTAAACACCAGCGCAGAATTTTAATACTTTGTCTGACTTCTTCCATTCTAACAAGGTAACGATCATAGGTATCACCCACTGATCCAACTGGAATATCAAAGTCAACTTGATCATAAAACCAATAGGGTTCTTCTTTGCGAATGTCGTATTCAAAACCAGTAGCTCTTAAACAAGGACCAGTATAAGAATATTGAACAGCTAGTTCTTTAGGTAAAACACCAGCGCCTTTTGTTCTTTGGACAAAAATACGATTGTTTGTAACTAAACTTTCAACTTCATTATGTTTCTTTTCAATACTATCAATTACTTTTTCACATTCAGCGATCCAGCCTTCAGGAAGATCAAAGCCCATGCCACCAATACGCATTAACGAAACAGTTAAGCGCGCACCGCATAATTTTTCAAATAATGAATATATAAGTTCACGTTCTTCAAATAAATAAAAGAATCCTGTTATGGCACCTAAGTCAACAAGATTTGCCCCAACACAAACATAATGATCCATAATGCGAGACAATTCATCAATTACCATTCGTAACACTTGAGTCCGAGGAGGAACTTTAACGCCGAGAAGTTTTTCAACTGTTTCACAATAAGCACTATTATTCATTGGCGATGAACAGTAGTTTAAACGGTCGGTGTAAGGAATAACTTGGCTGTAATTATGGGTTTCACACATTTTTTCAAAACAACGGTGTAAATACCCAATTTCTACATCCATTTCTTTAATACGTTCTGCACCATCAATAACGGACATAAAACGTAAAGTACCATGTGTCGCTGGATGTGCTGGACCAATATTTATCCACATAAGATCTTCATGGTCATACTTTTTCATTAACCTTTCACGGTCTCTATCAAAAGTATTTTCTAGAGCTTCTCCGCGCATAGATTGATTTTTATCAGCTGGATAATCTTTGCGTAAAGGATGTCCTTGAAATTCATGATGGGTTAAAATGCGGCGCATATCTGGATGTCCCGCAAATTGAATACCAAACATGTCCCATGCTTCCCGTTCCGTCCAATTTGCACTTTTCCAAATATTGTGAATGGAAGGAATGGTTTCATTTTCTCCTACCATACACTTCACGCGTAAACGTTTTTTTGCCGTGGGAGCAAGCAAATGATAGACAACGTCAAAACGCTTATCCCTTTGAGGCCAATCAACTCCTGCCATATCAATTAAAAATTGAAAATGATGCTTATCACGTAGACAAAGCATGACTTCAACAATTTTTTCTTTGGGTATGATTAGCGTTTGCTCTTTTGCAAATTGCTCACGCTCTTCAAACTGCAATAATTCTGCAGGAACAATATTTTTTAAATCATCAATAATAGTAGCGTAAAAAGCATCCATCTCGGACATATCCTCCCCTGGCGTGCTACATTTTCAGTGCCATAAGAATTCATAACAAAACATATGTCAACTTGCCTTCAGCAAAATGTGAAAGAATCTCAAGCAACCAAAAAAGATAAAATGACAAACTCATTTTCACATTGTAAAAGTTCATTCTCTCATTATGAGAAAGAAGGCAATCTCATGACTCAATTTTTAAGCATACATCAAAAGAATCCTGATAAAAGACAGATCAGAAAAGTGATCGAAATAATTGACAGTGGAGGCATTGTGCTTTCACCAAGTGAAACTGGTTTTTGCTTTTTAGGAAGTGCTGCAATAGATAGCACTCATGAAAAATTTTTAAAACTGCGCCCTGGTCACCCGAAAAACAAACCTTTTAGTTTACTTTGCAAAGAAATATCGCAAGTGAGTAAGGTTGCTTATTTAACTACACAAACGTTTCGAATTGCTTCAAGAGTTTGGCCAGGAGCATATACGTTTATTCTACCCTGTTCAAAAAATACTCCAAAAGTCGCAGCAGGACCCAAACGCAAAACAGTTGGTGTTAGAATTTCAAATCATCCTATTATTGAAAATATCTTTAAAGAATTAGATCAACCATTGCTTGTTAAAAGTGTCACCGACGAAGAAGAGCTGATTGAACAAGATTATTTTAGTGAGGATACCAAAGAAAATTCATGGTGGACGAATGTACATGAAATATGTAAACAAGCGCCAAAAGGCTTGATTAATGTAGCTATTGATGATGGTGAATCAATTCCAATAAAGGTATCCTCAATAATTGATTTTTCACAAGATCCGCCAGCACTTATTCGTGATGGCGGGATTGATTCAGAATTAATTGGTATTTTTAACTTAAATTAACAAAAATATTTACATTAATTATTTTATTTATAAAACTTTACATATTTTTTTTTTTCTTGTAATGTTCGTTGAAAGAGTTTTCATTACTAGGAGGGTAATTATGAAACTAAGTAAACTTATTTGTGGAATCTTACTTGTTGGTTTTTTAAGCACTTCTTGTGCTATGTTAATGAGACGTTCTGAACAACCTGTTGTTCAGCCTAATGAACAAGTTTCAGAAGCAATGTTAATGCGCTAGTCTTTTTTAGAATAAAATTGAAGGAAGTGTTTTTACACTTCCTTTTTTTTTAATCCATTATTATTTCTTCAATTAATATTTTGCTTTTAAAATTTCTTTTAATTTCCGATAATAAATTAAAAGAAGCAAAATAAATAACTATCCACTTATAGAATTAAATTATTTTTGTTACTATATTTTCAAAATTTTTTATAAAATAGCAATAAATAAAATATACAAGACCCTCTATAAGAACTTTTATTCAATTTCTACTTACCTAATGTAATTAAACATTTAATTTATATTTTAAAGAAAAATATACTATTAAAAATAAGATCTCTGAATCTCTGCCGCACAATTTATTTGAATTGCATAATTTAGAATATATTAAAAATAAAAAAAAAATATTTTAACCGATCAAATATAAGCAATTAAATCGATAGACATAAGCTCCCATAACTTTATTTTGTCCTAGAAATGGACATGATAATAAATAAAACGAATATAGCTATTATTTATGTATATAAATTTTACAGAGAAAAAGTAATTTAAGATATATATAAATAACTTACATGTCGCATTTTTTATCAAAAATTTTTCTATAATTTACTTGGAAATATCATTCTTTTTTATTTAAGATTAGTTAATGAAAAAACAATATCATTCTGATAAATTCTTTTGTAATATTATTTACAAGCTGTAATTAATCTAAAGGTGTTGCATAATTTAAAAAATACAGTTTACAACTTTTTCTCATTTAAAAAGTAACAGTTAGTGAATATAAATTTAACAATGTAAATATTATAAAATTTATATTGTTAAATTTTTAACATGAAAGGATTAATAAAATGAGTTTAGAACAATACTCAAAACAACTAGATACTGATGGAGTTGTCATTATTCCAAATGTTTTTACACCAGAACAAATTAAAAAATTTGATGATGCAGCAATGGAACAGTTCAATGGCGTAAAAAAAATAGTAAGTAAATGTAGCTCTCAAGAAATAGAATATATCACTGCTTTTGATAAAATTTATTATAATAAAAAAGTCATTTATGACGCACATGATGGCACAAAAATTATTGAACTCGCAAAAGGGCGTTACGATTTTACTCTTAATACTTCTAGCGGAATTTTTTCTTCGGAGGAATTCTTAAACCCACAACCCGTGGAAAAATTAATTAAATTAAAGTTAAAATCTCAATTTAGCCAACATGCAGGTGCTGTTCCTGCTGTAACTCATTCGGATAATGGCCCTTGGCATCGAGATACATATCCTTTATTTGATCAAGGCGATGGAATGAACGATAATTATGATGATTCAATTGAAGTTAAAATCATGCCTCCCTTTTATTTTACTATGCTTATTCCACTAAAAAAGATCACACCTCAAAATGGTTCCACTGAATTTATTTTGTCATCACATAAAAAATCTTATGAGGAGTCTAAAGATCTTCCTAAATTTCAATCAGAAGTAGAAGCAGGTTCCATAATTTTATTCGATGGTAGAATTTTTCATCGAGGAAGAGAAAATCAATCGTCTGAACCACGGATGGTTCTATATAAAGTCTATCATAAAAATTGGTATAATGATTATTAAATCAACTACACCTGCTTGCGTGGAAAATCATGAAACAGACATTAAAAATAATGAGCGTTGTAACTTTAGCTCTTTTTACAGATGGATTACTATACGGTTTAATTATCCCTCTGTTACCTTATTCTCCTGCAAATCTTTCCGATGACTGGATGTATGAAATATTAAGTGCCAGTTACGCATTTGGTGTCATTATTGCCACTCCCGTATCTGGTTTTATATCTGATCGAATGGGACGCCGTTACCCAATGCTTGCTGCAGTGTTTATACAATCTATGAGTATTTTCATCTTTGCCACTTCTACGCATTTTTATTGGCTAGTTATTGCCAAACTTATGCAAGGTATAGCTGCCTCTACCACATGGTCGTCAGGGTTAGCACTCATTACTGATCATTTTACAGGCAATCGAGCACAAATGCTTGGATACGCATTACTTGGCAATACAATTGGATTGGTAATTGGTCCTCTTCTAGGTGGTTTTCTATTTGAAAAATTTGATTTTAAATTTCCCTTTATTATCGCTGCATGTTTTATGTCTGTTGACATTTTCCTTCGTTTTAAATGGGTAGAAAATATTCGTGCTAGTGTAACTGTTTCTATAAAAGAAGTTCACTCTTTAATTCAGGATAAAACAATTTTAGTGACTTCAATAGTCATTATTATGGGAGCATGGTGTTGGTGTGTTCTTGAATCATTATTTCCTCTTTATCTTAAAAATAATACTTTTGCTTCCTCTACTGAAATTGGAGCCCTTTTTACAATAAGTTGTCTCATTTATGGGCTCAGTTGCCCAGTTATCGGTTACCTTACAGATCGTTTTGGCTCATGGAAAACTATGATATTTGGTCTTTTTTTCCTAGCTTTAGCCATTCCTTTACTTTGTTTTTCTACAAATTTATTAAAAGCTGGAATAGCTCTCACTTTAGCAAATATTGCTTATGGTTTTGCCCTAAATCCAACTTTATCCGAATTAAGTACGGCTGCTGACAGAAAAAAAATTGGTGCATATGCAACAACATACGCTATTTATAATGTATCTTATTCTTTTGGAATGTTTGGTAGCAATTTAACTAACGGAATGATTACCCACTTTTTTTCCATACCAACAACTTTCTTTTTTGTGGGTATAGTTATGCTGTTGTGTATTTTTATTTTTGTTTTTGCAAAAATATCCCCGAAGCCAATCAGCAATATATAAAACAGCTAATAAGATAAATATTTAATTAAAAAAAACTATATAAAATATTACTTTTTCTTCCATAATAAATAAGAAATGATAACAAAGACTAAAACAAATAATGGTGCAAAAACTTTCATTTGGGGATCGTTCACAAAATAATGCGAAGCAGAAGCTCCTAATAAATTTATAACAAAACCAGCATATGCCCATTCTTTTAACGTCTTAAAGAAACCAAATAAAATAGCAAGACATCCTAAAAATTTTGCGGTACCAAGAATTTTTAACATATAAACAGGATAGCCTAATGCCCTAATTCCTTCGACCGCTTGCGGGGCACTTGTAAAGTACATATATGCAGAGAATAACATTACTGCAACAAAAGGTAACGTAGCAACCCAGTAAACAATTTTTAAAGTTTTTGAATTTGCCATACATAATCCTTTAATTAAACTTTTAAATAATTTAAATATTACACAACAACATGTCTAACATGATCACCTATAGGTGATGTAAAAAAGTCTTCAGCTGTTTTTCCTTCAAAAGCTACTAAAGATGCTTTTTTACCATTTTCAATCGAACCATAATTTTCCTCTGCTCCAATAGCTAAAGCAGCATTAATTGTAACACCTGCATAAACCTCTGGTAAAGAAAATGTACAATGCGATAACGCAAGGTAACAAGCAAACCATAAATTATTCATAATAGCGCTGCCAGGGTTAAAATCACTCGCAATAGCAATCCTAACACCTGATGAACGCCATTTTTTTGCATCTACATAAGGAATACGGCTAAAAAAACTTGTACAAGGCAGAGCAACGGCCACCACACCAAGCGCAGAAAGTCTTCCTAAATCTGATTCTGTGGAATATTGACAATGATCGACAGTTAAGACTCTGCCTTTTATTCTTCTTTTTGTTGCTGTTTGTTCAATTCGCCGCGCTAGTTCTGCAGCTAATTCAGCTCCACCACCACGTGAAAATTCATCGGAATGGATATGAATATCTAAACCATGTTGTAATGCAGCACCCAACCAACGTTCAGCTTGCTCTTTAGTAAAATAATTACGCTCTAAAAAAATATCCGCTGCTAGAGGCAAGGTGAAACCTTTTTTAAAAGCCTCCTCTCCAAGAGCAGCTATATTTGGTAAATCTTCAATTAATGCTTGTAGGTAATTATCTAATCCACGGTATTCAGGACTTGCAGCATGTGGTCCCAAATATGTAGGAGCAACTGCTGGCAACTCATAAGCATTTGCCCCAGAATAAGCTAAATATATAGCCTCTAAAAGTTTTCTTTCCTCTTGTGGATTTAATCCATACCCCGTTTTTGCTTCCAACAATACGACCCCACGTGCGAGAGCGTCTTTTGCGTGCATTTGATAAATTTCACTAAGAGTTTCTTTCGACACCTCTCGCGTTGCTTTCACTGTAGCAGCAATACCACCAACATTTTTTGCCGCAATTTCTTCATAGGTCATACCTTGCGACTTTAAAACGGTTTCATTCGCTCTACTGCCAGCAAAAATAGGATGTGTATGACAATCGATTAATCCAGGCATTAAAACCAAATGTGAAGCATCGATAACTTGATATTCATTAATATTTTGTACTTTTTTATATTCGTCTTCACCAACGGCTTGAAAAACACCATTGGTAATAACAACATCACAATTTTTTAAAATACTCATGTCTTTATGAGTCGAGATATTATGCTCGAGTTGACGCCAATCTTTAAAAGTAACTACACAAGGAGAGTTTCTAAAAATAATATTTTTATTTTGTTTTGTATACCATATTTTTGCAGCCATGATTCACCTCAGAGAAAATAATTACGCGGATAATAATGTGGACAATCACTTCTTACGTCCTGACTCATTTTTTCCTGCGCAATATTTTTTGCGATTTCATAACCTGCATCGGCATGTCTAAAAATACCCATTGCAGGATCAAAAGTAAGAACTCTTTTTAATCTTTCACATGCTTCTAAAGTTCCATCAGCAAC
The DNA here is from genome assembly GCA_964435255.1 of uncultured Oligoflexia bacterium. Classification (GTDB taxonomy): domain Bacteria; phylum Bdellovibrionota_B; class Oligoflexia; order Silvanigrellales; family Silvanigrellaceae; genus Silvanigrella. The sequence goes on along the minus strand of CAYSZE010000302.1, from coordinate 157 downwards.
AACAACCATACCTGCATGCAGAGAATATCCCATACCGACACCACCACCGTGATGAAAACTTACCCAAGAAGCTCCGCTTGCAATATTTCCAAAGGCATTTAATATAGCCCAATCAGCAACAGCGTCACTGCCATCTCGCATACCTTCCGTTTCTCTA
>CAYSZE010000301.1:0-6374 GCA_964435255.1 uncultured Oligoflexia bacterium | reverse complement strand
AAAGGAATTTTTAAAAAGAATCCGATCACATCAATCAAATTTTGATGAAATAAATTCCAACCCTAATGTTATTGTCGTTTCAGCTATAACCGCACAAGGAATTATTGCTGATTACTCAAGTGTAGGCTCGAATATTTGGGTTACTGGTTTTGGGGGCGGCAATACATCACAAAAAACAGATGATACTAACTATTTTTTTGAACTAGAAAGTAAAAACCCAGATATTATAACAACAAATATCCCTGGCTTTATTAAAACAATTAAATCTTTTGATTATAATAGCATATTATATCCCGTTAATCAGAATTATAAGTATACAGCTTCATTTAATGGCACATCTGCAGCCACTCCTAGTATTTCTGGAGTTATAGCTCTTATGCTAGAAGCAAATCCGCATTTAACTTTTGGGGAAATAAAATATATCTTAGCAAAATCTGCAAATCGTGAAAGTTTAGAAAAAAATCCTAAGCCTTATTGTGTAAAAACTTTAGAAAAACTAAGTCTATTTGACAACGCTAATCATTTTTGGCAACCGTGGAATAAATCCTGGGTTATAAATGCAGCAGGGAATGCCTTTCATCATTTTTATGGTTTTGGTTTAGTCGATGCTGAAAAGGCCGTAAAAATGGCTAAAACTCTTAATTACCCTTATAAAAACTTACAGCCTGTGGTTGAAGAAATTGCAAATTATTCTATAAACACAGTCATTTCGGCAGGTAATCAAAATGAGAGCATTTCATTTGAATCAACTAAAGATCTTATCATACAAAGCGTAAACATATATCCCATAATTAATGCACAAAAAGCTGATGGTATCTCTGTTGAATTAATATCGCCTAGCGGCACGGAAAGCACAATTATTTTTCCTGGTAATTCATTTATTAAAGACAACCCTACATCCTCAAATATTGATATGATTTACCCAGGTTACCCAGCAAATAAAGCGCCAAAAAATATCGGATTACTGACTAATGCTTTCTATGAAGAAAACTCAAAAGGCATATGGAAAATTAGAATTAAAAATGGCAATTTAAAAACACCATCTAACAGTACAATTGATCTTCATTTTCTGCAAAAATTATTAAATTTAAACCAAATTAATTTAAATTTAGCTGCATTAAATAATATTAACAGTTCCTCACAAAACAATGTCACATTGTCTGGTTACTTAAAAAAAATAGTTAGGTTTAAAAAAAACATACAGTAATCACTTTACCAATATAACATATTGATTATTATAATATATAATCAATATGTTATATAATTTATTTTATTTTCTATTTACTACAAACAAATGCAGTGTCAAAATACCCCTCTTAGTTTTATACATTTTAAAATGACTAATTAAAATTTTTTATTTAGCTTATATGTATGTTTTTTTGGGTATTTATTAAATTATTATTAAAATAAACAATTTTTTTTATAATATTTATATTTATTTTGCTTATAATAACAATAATAAACAGCAAAATATCAACAAAAATATTTATAATTTAACGAAATTTTTTGGAAAAATAAATACTTTTTAATACAATACATTACATATATTTTTTCATCTTCATAAAGAAAAGTAATATTTATATTAAAAACACTACAAAAATCAAAAAAATTATTAAATTATAAAAACCTGTAAAATATATTAAAAAGTTTATTGAAATAATCTAAAAAAAAGCATTATAAGGTTTTATATTTTATAAAACTTATTGTATTATGAAATATAATTTAAATAAATTTTTTATACTGGCGGTTCAAATGTTATCAATATTAAAACCCAAAACTTCCGCAATTAAAGTCAGTGATGATAAAGTAAGAGAAACTTATAATCGCTTCCGTATAATGGCGCTTTCAAGTGTTTTTGTCGGTTATTTATCATACTACTTAGTCCGTAATAACTTCACACTTTCTACTCCTTATTTACAAAACCAACTACAATTGAGTAACACTCAAATTGGCTTTTTAAGTAGCTGTATGCTTATTTCTTATGGAATAAGTAAAGGAGTTATGAGCAGTTTAGCTGATAAAGCAAACCCTAAAATGTACATGGCTTTAGGTCTTATTCTTTGTTCCATTGTTAATATTGGCTTAGGATTCAGTACATTGTTTTGGGTTTTTGTTACATTTGTAGTCATTAATGGCATTTTTCAAGGTATGGGCGTAGGACCTTCTTTCATAACTATTGCAAACTGGTTTCCGAGCACTGAAAGAGGCCGTGTGAGTTCTGTCTGGAATATTTCCCATAATATTGGTGGCGGGATTGTTTCGCCCATTATAGGTGCTTCTCTTGCTGTTTTAGGAACGGGTAACTGGCAAATAGCAAGTTTTATTGTTCCTGCAATAATATCGATATTCATTGCCTTTCTTGTCATCTATCTTGGTAAGGGTTCACCTGTGCAAGAAGGGTTGCCCGAATTAAAAGAAATCGTTCCTGAAAAAATGACTCAAAAACACAAAAAAGAAGAAAAAGCTCCTGAAAATATGTCGGCGTACCAAATATTTGTAAAGTATGTGCTTAAAAATAAAAATGCTTGGTATGTTTCATTTGTAGATGTTTTTGTTTATATGGTGCGTTTTGGCATGCTCAGTTGGCTCCCTATTTATCTCTTAAAAGAAAAAGGTTTTAGTAAAAATGAAATGAGTATTGCCTTTTTATTTTTTGAATGGGCTGCTATTCCCTCTACACTTCTCGCTGGTTATATTTCCGATAAATTATTTAAAGGAAAGCCAATGCCACTTGCTGTAATTTGTATGTCACTCATATTTGTTTGTATTTTAGGTTATTGGCAAAGTGAATCTGTTCACACCGTTACCATATTTGCATCCATTGTGGGCTGCTTAATTTATGTTCCACAATTTCTCGCCTCTGTCCAAACTATGGAAGTTGTCCCAAAATTTGCGGTGGGATCTGCTGTAGGTTTAAGAGGTTTCATGAGTTATATTTTAGGTGCCACTCTCGGTACTTCTTTATTTGGTTTCTTAGTTGATAAATTCGGTTGGCATGCAGGCTTTTATGCCTTAATGGTAGGTGCAGTATTGTGTATTTTCTTCTGTATTTTATCACATGTCAGTTTGAACAAAAGAGATAAACTACTAAATAGCTAAGCTAAATCTTACTTAATAATAAAAAAGGAGTCAGGCTGTTTACTTAAATTGACCTCACTCCTTTTTTTTTTTTGCTTATTTAATCTTATAAGACTTACCTGTAACGGGAACTCGATAAATAGTCTGAGTGACCTTGTTATCGTCGAATTTCATATCACCATCAAACCAAATATGTAATTGATTAGATGTAAAATAGAGATAACCATCACTCCCCCAAGCTAGTGAATCGACAAAACTGATGTCGCTACTGCTCGTATAAACAGTTACATTTCCAGATCTTGCATCTCTCCGCATAATGCCATTCAAAGTTAAGGCAGACATATATAAATTATTATCTCTATCTGCAATCATTCCATCAGTATTAGATGGTAAAGTAGCAACATATTTTGCAGCTTTTATAACTTCTTGTTCAGATTTCGAAAATTCTTTTACTATTTTTGTCGGCAAAGACATCAACCTATTTCCTGTCATATTTGTCCAATATAAGGTTTTCTTGTCACCTGATAAAGCGATACCATTTATTCCAACCTGTAAGGAATTTGCTTTTAAAACATCGCGTCCATGTATTTGGAATTTAAAATTTTCATTTCCTACTAAATCTGGGGCAGACAAAACACGTTTAGCTGTATTAGTTTTAATATTATATGCAATAATTCCTGCTTTTAACGGTTGACAATTTAAACCTGAATCAGAAATATAAATAAAACCAGCATCATTATCGATAACTAAATCGTTTAAAAAAGAACATTTTTTGTCACTGTCTAACTCTGAAAATTCGTATCTTGCAATTTCTTTATTTGTTTTTAAATCCCAAGCTATTAACTTTTCATCTCCTATTTTATTTACTTGTCCCTCAACATGCCCCTGATCTAAAATCCACATGACATCATTGCGATCAATTTCAAAACCTAGAACAGCTTTAAGGCCTTTAGGGTTATTATAATTGTTAAATTCTAGACTTGGAAAAGGCTGTAATTTCCATTCTCCTTCTTTTTTTACTAACTTTGCTAGACTGCCAGGAGTTTCTTTAGAGCCCCAACGTGATGTTGCTGAACTGACATAAGCATTGCCTTTGGCATCAAATTTAATTCCTTGCAGCAATACATTTTTATATAATTGCTTATCATTATAGTTTTGTTCTAATGTTTTATCACCTAAATCATATTGAATTTTTTTAAATTGCGCATAAATTTCCAAATCATTTGCCGCTAGATTTTTTGCATAGCTAGAAAAAGTTAAAGTTGATAACATGAGAGATGATAGTTTTAATGTTAAATAAGAGTTCATTTATTATTTTCCTTAACTATTAGGTATGAATGAATGACTAATTTGAATTTCCATCAAAATGTCTCATTCCTTTATAAAAAATATTCAATTTATAAACAATCACAAAAAAGTAAAAACATTGTTAATTTTTAATTAACAATCTGGGAAGTTTTAAAAAACTCACTCAATATTATATTTTTTCGCTAAGGCAGATAAAATACCTTTTCTTTTTAAATTAATAATCGCTTTCTCAAGTAAAAGCGCTATATTTTCTGGTAACTTTCTTGACACCCAAATATATCGATTGGATTTAATGAGTGGTGGTAATAATATTTTAACTTTTTTTTCAATATTCAAATTTTTTATCGTGTTAATTGCTGTGTATCTTTGCACAAATAAAAAACGCCCCCGATTATTTAATAACATTTGAAATAATCTATCCATGCTATTTACCCCATTAACGCCCTGATCAGTCATGACATTTGTTTTCTGTAAAATCCAAGTATTTTGCTCTGTTCCCTTCCAGGATAAGACTAAATTATTAGGGTATAAATTCTGTAAATCTTTTAAAGATTTTATTTTTACATTATCTTCAACTTTCGCAACTAAAACCGATTGAGCCTGAAATATGGGAGTCGTAATCATACGCATTTTTTGTCTTCTTAGTTCAGTATCAGCATTGCATAAGAACACATCGGCGCTGCCATTAATAACCTGCCTTTCAACTTCAATAATTGAAAGTTGTTCATCCATGCCAACAAATTTAAGCGTAGGTTCTAATTTTTCAATTTCATTTAATAAATCAATACACAACCCTATTACTTTTTTATTTTCCATATAATATTTTGGTCTGCTGTCAAAAGTCGGGGTTTTTAAATAAATGGGCTCAGCATGAGCTGCATTCCAACTTAAAATGAGTGTTTTGATAAACCACAATAATTGCACAACAGCCTCCAAAATTTTAAGGACTAATAAATAATATAAAATTTATCCAAAACTTTTAAAGAAGAATGTCAAAACATTGCATTTTAAATTAATTTACAAATTCAATAATTCATAATATTATTAAATAGTTTAAGACAAAAACATATTATATAATTATAAATATACTTGTGAAGTTTAAATTATTAAAAATTGTTAACTAAAATATCTCTAATTTTTAAGTGATTACAAAATGGAGACATATGCTTAGGAAAGTGCCAATTTACATTTTCAAGAATAATTAAACTTATCTGTAAAAGTGGATAATAAAATAAAGAAGAAGTATAACCATTTAAATAACCACTATGACTGTATTCTAAATAACACTTATCATGTAATATTTGAATACCATATCCATACCCCAGTATACCCCTTTGCACTATATTTCTTTGTGTGGACGTTTTAATAAATTCATCATAACTATTTTTCTCTAAGATATAATTATTATGTAATAAGTAATTCCATCTAGCTAAATCTTGAGCTGAAGAATAATATCCCCCGCCTGATTGCCAACTTAAATCAGAATCTGTAAATGAGTCCGCAAATTTTAAAACTCGTTCCATTTCACCATTTTTAGTTTCTTTAAATCCTAGAACAAAATTTTTTAGGTTTTTTTGAATTTCAGAAATATATCTTGTAGGAGGAAGACCAGTATTTAACATTTTATGAGTAGCTAAAAAAGACTGTAATAAACTTGTAAAACTTTGTCCTGAAATTTTTTCAACAATTTTAGTTAAAAGATTATAACCTAACGTAGGAGAATAACAAAATACCTCACCAGGTTCACTTTTCAACGGCACATTTAAATCTAAAATACCTGCTGTATGATTAAATAAATGCTTAAATTTAACTTTATTAACAAACTTTGCCTGAGAAGGTGGTAAATAATTTATGATCAGCTCTTCTGTGCTAATTTTGTTTTCAGTTAGTATTTTTAATACAACTGCGGCTGTGATTTGTTTTGAAATAGAACCAATTAAATAAAGATTAGATAAGGAAGGTTTTTCTAATGCTCCCTTATAGAATTC
>CAYSZE010000300.1:0-2561 GCA_964435255.1 uncultured Oligoflexia bacterium | reverse complement strand
CGACGCCCTGCCATCAGTTCTTCCTGTAGAGCCAAATGGAATTGGCTGCTGCTTTGCACCGGAATCCTTGGACGAATTCAAATGGAATTCGACGCCGGTTTGCTCCGGAATCCTTGGACGAAAACTACTGGATTATGCACCCTAAACAATTTCATTATTGTGTTGAGATCTCCATTGATATAGTCTTTATAATATTTTTTAATTCTTCGGATATCATTTTCTTTTTATCATAGAGTGAAGAAACTTTATCATTTTTCTTTTCAATTTTTTTTTCTTTTATTTTATTACTTACTTTTATCAATTCTTCAGATTTTTTTATAAGTTTACTTATTTTTAGCACTCCACCATTAGAAGTATTTATTATCCCAGAAGTAAACCATGACTCTACTTGTTCTTTTTCTTGAGATATTTTAAATGAAACTATTTTACTTAATTCAGCTAAAATTTCTTTTTTTTCTCTCTCATCATCCATATATGTTACTGCATTTACTATTGATTCAGGTATTAAATTGTCATAGTAAAATTCTTCTAAATTATTAAGTTTTATTGAATCATTTTTAGTTGCTGTTTCAAATTCTATCTTAGTCATTCTAATTACTCACTAAAGAATTTTGATGTCTTTTGTTATTATAAAAATCTTGTATTACAAAATTTATTTCATCAAGTAATTTATTAAATTTACTAAAATCAATATTATTTTTATTGTTTTTTATAATTTTCAATGCAAAATCCATCTTTCCAAAATATACATCTTTAATATCAAAACTATCGTTACTTTTATTAAATGATTTTCCATCTATTATACTAGATAAAGTATCAGTATCAAAATAATCTTCAATTTCATAATCATTATTTTCAGAAGATATCTGTGGAAGTTTAATAATATAAAGATTTAACCCAACAAAGCATGTATTATCATTAAGTCTATGATTTATAAATTTTTTATTACTTAAAAAATTGTTTAGTGATTTTTTTCCTGACTCATCATTATCAATAATATAAATTAATGGTGCACTTAGAATCTTATCTGCGTTTTTAAATAATTTATTATTTGGTATATAATTTTTCATTAAAAAGGTAGCACCAGAATTACCTCCTAAAAAAACAGGTTTTCTTTTTAATTTTTTATCAAAACTCTTTTTATAATTATCTTTATTTTTGATTTTATTTTGAAAATTATTTCTATGAGTATGTGGATGGAAACATATAGCTTTAGACAAACTAGAAAAAGAATTAGTACAAAATTGAAAATTAAGCCTTTCAATAGCACATTTTAAATAAATTGTATCAGTTTTTCCTTCTGTTATAATAGTCGGAGCCTTTATACCATAAAAATACTTATATATTATAAAATTTTCGTACATTTTTAACCAATAATTCATATTACTTATAGCATTTTCATTTTTTTTATCAACTTTACTTAAATTGAAAGTTTCTAATTGGTATTCAATTATGTGTCCAATAAATTGAATCATTCCATGCAAAGAATTAATTTTTTTCTCAACTTCAACATTTTTTTCTTTGTCTTCTTTCTTTATAAAAATTTTACCATTCATAAAAAGGTTGTGGATCATAGCCCTTACTTTTTTCTTATATTCATACTTGACATTGACTTTTTTATTAACAATCAAACCAGTAACTTCTTGGCGTGAATTTTTTAACTGCATTCTTGTTTTTTTAAAATTAAATTTGAAGTTAACTCTTTCAAAAATTTTGGTCAATTCATTTCCAATTACCCATTCATTTTTACTACTTGGATTTTTATATGCTATGTTTTCAGGAAAATAATTTAAATTTGTTGATATAGTTAAATCATCAACGTATCTTGAGTAATAAAGTTTATATTTTTTACATAATTTAAATAAATATATATCAAGAATAGAAGCTATTAAATTTGATATAATAGGAGAGCAAGGACTACCCTGAGGAAGTGAATTATTATGACAAGCTATTTTAGCAATAATAGTCGCTATATTTTCATTTAATTTAAAATATCTATTCTTTATAAAAAAACCTCTTACTCTTCCAAAATTTATACTGCCAAAGAAATTTTCAATATCGATATTGAAAACAAATCTTTTATTTTTATGAATTAAAGCATTTGTTATAATTGATCTTCCTCGTATAAATCCGTGAGATAATATCTCTTTTGATTTGAGATCCACAGAAATTAAATCATAACAATTTTGAAGAAGAGAGGATAATCTTGATTGAACAGTTTTTAATTTTTCAACTGGTGCATGAATAATTCTAAATTCAGAGTTTTTTTTCTTTATTTTAAACTCGTTATATCGCAGATTTTCAGGAATCTTATAAATAATATAGGAAAGATTTTTAGTTTTTTTATACCCAATTAATTTTGAAAAATCTTGTAAATCTTTGCAATTTCTAAGTCTTTCAAGATCATTTTCAGACATATTTTTAATGCCAGTTAAGAGTTGAGAAAAAGATTGGAAGGATTGAAGAAGTAGCTCCAATTTGTTAAATAATTTTTGCGAAAAAAAAGTAACAAAGGAGCTACCAATGGATTGGCAGAACCAACTCATCACTGTTTACCTTAC
>CAYSZE010000299.1:0-8637 GCA_964435255.1 uncultured Oligoflexia bacterium | reverse complement strand
CTACTTATGGAAAACAAGGTAAACTCTATGACTCCTTAGCTACCTTCGGTCTCATTGGTTTTGGAACTGCTGTGATCTTAGGACTTTGGTTAATTATTGGAATTATTCGTTCAGGAAGATTTAAATAAATGTTACCTGGCTTTTGTGTCGACATTTGGTTTTGTTATGGCAGTTTCTCCTATGGATTTGAAAGCTTTATCCATGACTTTGGAGAAAATGAACTTGCGTTGTGTCTCCAGACAGAATCAGATGAACAAGCTGAAGAAATAGAATCTTTTTTTGAACAAGTTGTAGAAAAACCTAAAGGTCTTCTACGTGTTGAATTACGTATATATGGTCCAGAAAAACTGTTTAAACGGCATAACATTAATGGCCCAGTGTATCTCTTTACAGATATCGTTCCTAAACAAGGACCCAAATACGGTGGCGCGCCCATTTTAAAATTCTTTAGTGTTAAAGGTATCTCTCCAGCTAACTCAGAAAGTTGGTTTAAACTTGTCCGTCAAATTTGGAATCAAGTGCAACAAAAGTCCCATTAAACAAGATACAATAAAATAGTAAGCCAAAATGAGTCCTTAGATTGAAACTGACTTTTTTCAAGTGGAGACTTAACGTTGCAACAGGGGCTAATAAAATTTAAACAAAAAATATATTTTTTAGGAATATTTCTTCAACTATTTCCTATTTCTGCATTCGCAGAAACCAGCCATGGTACCGTCCACAAAGAAAATGGCGAAGAAGTTTATGAGTCTAAGTCTAGCAAACCTCCTGTTATGAAAAAGAAGGAAGAACCTGCTAAAAAGACTGAAGCCACACATGAAAACAAAGATGCACACAACAGCCCTCCAGAAAAAAAAGCTGAAGCAAGTCATGATGCACCCAACAGCCCTCCAGAAAAAAAAGCTGAACCTAACCATGCTAATAAAGAAGAACATGCTGCTGAAAACAGCCACAACACAACAACAAATGCAAAAGACAGCCATACATCAGATATGAGTAAAGCTGCAGAAACGGAACATAAATCTACTTCACTTAGCGATAAATATAAAAGTAATAAACTTGTTACTTTGGAAGAAGAAGATCCTTATGAAGTTAGAAAACCTATGGGCATTTTTTGGTTTGCAGGTGTTTTTCTAACTCTTCTTATTGTCATTTTTATCTTTACATAACATTAAATTATTTTATAAAAATTAATAATTTTATTTATTACCAGCAATGCTTTTATATGCAAGAACCTCATTTAATCCATCAAGCCCTTTAACTGTTCCCATAATACAAATAATTTTTTTGCAATTTTCATCTTTAACGACCACCTGTATATTTTCTACTCTTTTTTCATAAAAATTTAATGCATGAGTAATACACTGTGATATCTTTTTTGAATCAACAAAATAAGCAGATATATATAAAGACAAATCTGGAATACCATAGTCTAAAACAGATAACTTTTTTTCAAGAAAATCATCTACCTTAAGAGTAGACGTTGTATTCATAATATTATAAATATTAGCTGTTACTGAATTAAACAGATTACATTTTTTCTTATTAATTTTCCATTCTACATCATTCTTAAATTTTATACTACTTCCACTAAATTTCTCAAAAAAAAGACTTTCTATCACTTCAGTCATAAATTCCCTTTATTTTTTTTGATAAAAATAAATATCTTCTGGTTTTATTATATTTTTATTATCATTAAAAATACATAGTTTAAAATTCTCGGCAGTAAAATTTTCTAACGCTATTTCAAAGATAATAACCCCTCTAGATGGTACTAAATTTGGTACTTTATCCATTTTTCTTCTACTAAATCCTAAAACTCTATTTCTGATAAAAATATCAAGTTTTGTTTCTTCACAAATAATCGAGTTATTTAACCATTCAATAACATTATTTTCATTGTCTACAAGTGATTTTTTAACCCCTATATAGATCAAAGAATTCATTTTCGAGCTTTGAACATCAAGGACATATTTATATCCTGTATTATTAAATAGAACAGAATAATATTTATCGCTAATACTTTTTTCAAGTAGTTGATTAATTATTTCAATTTTTTTATCAAAAATATATAATAAATTTTGATGATCATATGTAATAGGAATTTGCGCAATAAAAGACTCATTTAACAAACTTAATGCACCAAGTAACTGCACCAATAGCTGATATAATTTAAATGGTGCCGCACTCTCACAACTTAATATAAGTTCAAACATTGGAAGAACTTGGTTCAAAGAAATTAAAAATAAATAACTTTCATTTATTTGGCTGTATCTATTTTCATTATTATTTAAATTATCTGAAATAATATTTGCCTTAATGCGAGCTTTTTGAACAACCTCAATACATTTTTTATGAAGTAATGAAGTTTTGTCTAAAAACATTTGTGCAGGAATATAATCAATAAATTGCCAAGCGCCATTTTGCACAATTAGTTCACATATTTTATGCTATATAATTGCGAATTTAATTCATTATCACTTGCTATAAATATATTTGGTATTAAGCTTGGTATTTCAATAGGATCAGAAAGTGTATTAAGATCTTCTATTTGTGTTACCTCAGAAGAAACATAACGAGGATAATGCCCTAATACATAATTTTTCTCAGAATATTTAGGAACACATAAATATAAAGAAATTTTTTGTTTACTTCCAGTGGGTTCAGGCATACTAAAAGTTAACTTATTTTTTTCCGTCTTTCCCGATTTTATATACAAACCATCAGGCATTATTGCTTCAACATAGTTAATGCTAAATAAATTTCTAATTATTTGAATTTGGTCAATATCAATTTTTATAATACCATAATTATTACTATCTATAATTGAAAAGTAACTATTAACCAGTGACTCTAATCTTAAGTTTAATTGCTGAAAATGTTGTGGTAACAATGGCATTCCCTCATGCCATTGAATGAGCTCAGGAGTTAATTGAAAATTCATTATAAAAGTTCCTAATAACAATTTAATGTAAATATTGCTTACTAAATTTTAATTCTTTTAATTATTTTTTGTCACTAGGAATTTTTTTTATCCCATTATTTTGACATTTATACTGAATATTTTGCATATATTTTATTCATATTTCATTGATATTATTGAACGGGATCTAAAATAATCGTTTCATTATTGGAGAAAACTATGGCTTCAGAAAGCACGCAACATAAAATTTCGAGAATACGAAAACCAAGAGTACAAATTACATATGATCTTGAAATCGGTGATGCAAGAGAGAAAAAAGAACTTCCTTTGGTTGTAGGGGTTCTAGCTGATTTACAGGGCCATAGCACCCCTAATTATCAATTAAAAGATAGAAAATTTGTTGAAATTGAAAAAGCAAATTTTGATCTTGTTATGTCAAAAATTTCTCCAGCATTAACCTTAGCTGTCGCAAATAAATTAAAAGGCACAGAAGGTGAAAAAAGAGAATTTAATTTAAAATTTGAAACTATCGACGATTTTTCACCAGGTAATTTAGTAAAAAATGTAGAATGTTTAAATGATTTATTGCAAAAAAGAAAAAGTTTACTAGATCTAATAAGCAAAATTGATACTAACGATAAATTACATTCTTTATTATTAGAAGCAGCCAAAGATGCAAATAAAGCAAAAAGCTTAATTGAGGCCAAAGCGGAAAAAGAAGCTTCACCAGAAGTAAAAAATTAATTAAGAGGAATAAAAATGTCAACACCTTGCATAGAGTTAGTCCAAAACTCAAGAATGATTAAAGATGAAAGTCAGCTTGATTATGCAAAATATATCGTTTCATCCTTTGCCGATGAAGTTGTAAATGGCAAATTTGGTGAAATTGTTGATTGCGAGAATCTTATTATTCCTTTACAAAAAAGAATAGCCGAGATTGATCAAATTCTTACAGAACAAATCAACGAAATATTACACCATCCCGAATTTCAAAAACTTGAAGCTTCCTGGCTGGGTTTATATAAATTTGTCTGTAATACAGAGACAGGAAAAACTCTTAAAATAAAACTATTATCTGCCACAAATAGTGAATTATTAAAAGATATAGAAAAGGCTCTCGACTTTGATCAAAGTGCTTTATTTAAAAAAATATATGAAGAAGAATATGGTACTTTTGGTGGTGATCCCTTTTCATTATTAATTGGCGATTACTATTTTAGCAAATCACCAAAAGATATTGCACTACTAGAAGGTATTTCTCACGTCGCTGCAGCGGCTCATGCTCCTTTTATCAGCTCTTGTAATCCTAATTTATTCGACATGGATTGCTTTACAGAAATGCCTAACCCCAGAGATTTAGTTAGTTTATTTGACTCTTCAGGGTTTTTGTCCTGGAATTCCTTCAGAAATAACGAAGATTCCAAATATGTTACTTTAACTCTACCAAGAGTCATGCAACGCCTTCCCTATGGCAAAGGTTATATAGAAGTTGAAGAATTTAATTTTGAAGAAAGCATGAATGGCCCAGAACATGCTAAATATCTCTGGGGTAATCCTGCATATGTATTAGGAAATAGAATTACAACAGCATTTACTAAATACAGTTGGTGCGCCGCAATTCGTGGTGTTGAAGGAGGCGGTCTAGTCGATAATTTACCAGTTTACACATATATTTCTCCTGCTGGTGACAAAGAAATAAAATGCCCGACTGAAATAATTATTACTGACAGAAGAGAAAAAGAATTAAGTGATTTAGGATTCATTGCCCTATGCTATCGCAAAAACTCTAATCAATCAGTCTTTTTTGGTGGGCAAACGGTAGCAAAAGTAAAAGAATATGAAGATCCTGTTGCTACCGTTAACGCAAATATCGCATTACAATTTCCGTATATTTTAGCAGCATCAAGATTTGCCCATTACTTAAAAGTAATCATGCGCGATAAAATTGGCTCCTTTACAAGTTTAGGAGAAATTTCTATTTTCTTAAACAATTGGATCTCACATTATGTGTTGTTAAATGACTACGCATCACAAAGTGTCAAAGCATCTTATCCTCTGCGTGAAGCCAGAATTGATGTCTATGAAATCCCAGGTAAACCTGGCTGCTATCGTTCTATTTGTTTCTTACGCCCCCATTACCAATTAAATGAATTAACAGTTTCAATCCGTTTTGTTTCTGAATTGCCACCACCTGCAGCAGGTTAAGTGATACTTTCAGATTAATTTAAAGGAGTTTAGTTATGAAGTTTTATGACCGCGACTACTACGTCGTCATCTTTGAAGGTGGTACTTTAAAAATTGAAGGTGATTTTCAAGGCAAAAACTATGAAAAAGCAGTTGAAATTTTGGAATTTAGCAAACCAATTTCCGATGAAAAACAAAGCTCACCTTCTAAATCTGATCCTGAAGCTATGGTTGGCCCTATTGAAATTACATTGAAATTAGATGATGGATCTTCTAGAAAACAAATCCATAATAATTTCATAAAAGTTGTGGGTGGTAACTATGATCACTACACAAAAGTAAAAGTCGCAAAAGTCTGTAAATTAAACGATGCTTACAGTCCAAAACTAGAACTAGAACTGGAAAATGTAAAAGTCCATGGTTTTGAAGCTGGCATGCGGCATGGTACTTTTGTGTTACATTTTACCAACGGCAAAATGACTGAAAGTGAAATTACTGATCAAGGTATTCATAAAGGAAACATCGATTCCTTTTTAATTAAATGCACAGATCCACCTGTTGGAAGTGCTGGTACATAATTTTATATATAGGCAAATTATTCCTTCCAGAAAAATTTCTCCAGGCAAAAAAATAAATTAAAATATAAATAAATTATTCTTTGGTTGGAAATATGCTTGATAAATACCTTACTTCAGAAAATGAATATATCGAAAACGAGTTAATTTACTTATATGAGAAAATACAAAGTTATTCAAAATTATTTCCCGATATAGCATCAAAACTTAAGTTTTCATTGAATGGTAGCGATGACCCACACATACAATTAATGCTTGAGTCTTTTGCCATCTTAACTGCAAAATTGCAAAGACAAATTGACCAAAGTACATTTCCCATAACAGCAAATATTTTAGACAACTTACATCATTCTGGAAATAAACCCATTCCTGCTCAAAACATAGTAAAATTTGAACTAGATGAAACACAATTAGGCACAATAGAAAACGGCTTTACGATTCCTAAAAATACCATTATTTATAAAAAAATTGATAATGAATTTTGTAAGTATATGACAGAAACTGACTTAACTTTACTACCCTTAGATATAAAATCGGTGCAAGTTGAAAAGGATGTAAATTCTTCTCAACGTATGAATTTTATCATTGAAATTCATAGTATAAAAAATAAAATAAAAGCATTAAACACAAACAAATTAAAACTATATATCAATGCTCCTAAATACACACGAGCGCATTTTATAGACTTGCTTTTTGATAAAAATACCGAGATATTTTTAAAGGACAAGAAAAATCAAAGTGTCTACAAGCTAAGCAATAAAGACATTAAACTCTGTCATTTTAACGAATATAATACCTCAACAGAATACTACAGTGATCTTCATGATTCAACAAAACTAATACGAGATTATTTTTCTTTTAAGGAAAAGTTTTATTATCTCGAAATAACCTGCGAAGATTTTATTAAGCTTAATAGCCATTTCGAAATTGTCTTAAACTTTGTAAAAAATCAAGATAAAGATATTAATTTTAAAAAAAACTACATATGTTTTAACACTGTACCTGTCATAAACTTATACAAAAAAACAAGTGAACCAATAAAATTAGATAATAAAAAAACACAATACAAAATTTTTTCAAACTATATTTTAAAAGACTTTGAGAAAATTTTCTGTATAAATGAAGTATTTTATGCAAATAATGAATGCGAAAAAATATTACCAATTACAGACTATTTTCCCCAAGAAAATATTAGTAGTACTTTTTACGAATTAAAAAGAAGCAACGAAGATAATTCTGAAATACTTTTTAACTTTTATTCAGAAAATAATATTAATAAAGAAAAACTGCCAATTTTTTGTAACGTTTTTGTTACTAACGGAAAATATGGAGAGCTCATATATGAAAGAGACTCTTTTGAAACTGATTATGAGTGTCCAGTAAAAAAAATAGAAGCCTTAAAATCTTCAAGCAAATTTACAGAAATTAATGCTACTGGTCAGCAGCAATGGGGATTACTTAATTCATATTCAACTAATAGTCTTCCATTATTTGAGCAAAAATTGTTTATAAAAAAGCTTAAAAGTATACTACAATTAAATGGTTTATACTTTCCAGAAAACTACCAAGACATAAATTTATTTTTTAGTAATATAAAAGACGTAATTATAATGAAAAAATTTCAGAAAAAGAGTAATAGAATTATTGATGGATTTGTAGATACTTTCGAATTTAATTTTATCTTATCCAGAGAAAATTCAAAATTTGAAAGTTACAATATAATTGGCGAATTTCTATTAAATATCATTAAGTCATACTTACCCATTAATCACGAAGCCATTGTAAAAATAAAAAAAGAAAATGAGACCGATCATCACTTTAGAAAAACAACATTATGAAAAAAATAACAAAAAAAGAAAAAAAATTATTAGAAAATATCTCTAAAGAAACTGA
Organism: uncultured Oligoflexia bacterium; assembly: GCA_964435255.1. Classification (GTDB taxonomy): domain Bacteria; phylum Bdellovibrionota_B; class Oligoflexia; order Silvanigrellales; family Silvanigrellaceae; genus Silvanigrella. The sequence continues at coordinate 1,062 of CAYSZE010000299.1, read as the reverse complement.
AATTTTGCCATTAATAAATCAATTATCATCTCACTTTAAAATACCAACAGATAAATTAACATTCAATATTAATTATTCTTTTAAAAACAACATAAATACCTTAGAAACCTTAAATTTAACTTCAGAAAACAAATTATCCATATGCATTAATGATAATAATTTCTTTGGATCAAAAGGAATACTGCCAGATTTTTTACTCGAAAATGCCATTCACGACAAAAATAATTCATTTAAAGAATTTTTTAATTTATTTTTTAATAGACTCTTCCATCAGTATATAAATATTATTCAAAACAGATTTATTTTACAAAAAAGAGAATTATACCAAGAAATTTTTAATTCTCTTAATTTACGCGCATTTAACAATAAGCACTTCTATAAATTCATCTCTATTTTGCATAATGATTTTCAGTCAAAAACATCTTTAAAAATAATTTTAGAAAATTTATTGCAACAACAAGTTAGTATAATTCAAAACACAGGCAAATATTCGAATCTACCAATAGATATTCAAGCGAAATTAAGCAGTTTATGTAAATTAGGAGAAAATTCATTTCTCGGCAAACGAAAAATGAATCCCGCAACAAAGTTCACTATAATTATACATTTAAAAACCGAAGAAAATAAGGATGATATAATAACCTACATAAAAAGCTATGAGTTTTTAAATGTCATAGATATATATATAAATAAAAAAGCAAAATATGATATTTGGATAGAATTTATTCCAAAAAAACCTTTTATTCTTAAAGGAAAAAAGAACATACTAGGAACAAATATCTTTTTAAACACATTTAATTGTAAAGAAAATAAAATTTTATTAAAAATAATTAAGGCTATTGAAACATGAATAAAGATACATTAGAAAAATTATGGATAAATGCACATTCAGAACTCCAAATTGAGGATATTAAATACAAATACACGATTGACTACCTTGAATTGTCGCAAGAAATTTCAGAAATTGATTCAATAATTTTAAAATTCACAGATAATAATAACACAATAACAACAAATTTAACAAATAAAAAAGTAAATATATACATAGAAATACCAGATAAA
>CAYSZE010000298.1:0-3040 GCA_964435255.1 uncultured Oligoflexia bacterium | reverse complement strand
CGACAACCAGAAATGGAAAACATAGTTTCTTAATTTGAACCCGGTGGGTAAGAAATCGTACAGAATCGGGCCATTTGAAGATTTCCGCTTAAAAAGGCATAAACTAGCTTGCCTGTGGATTCTAAAGTAACGCGAGAGTAGAAAGTATATTTATAAAAACGCTAAAAATTTGGATAAAAACCGTTATAATTATTTAAATAGATAGTTTAAAATTAAAAGATATTATTGATTTAATTATTTTTTAAATGGTTATGAAAAATATCTTTACACAGGGGATCAATTAAGGTAACATGCTTTTGTGGGCTAGTGCCCTATTTCAGCAAGTTTTCTGCTTGCTTGGTAAAGTTACTGTTTCCATTGGGAGAAATTGAGAACAATTGAAATGTTCCTATTTTCGTTTAATAAGGAAACACGTGAACAGTTCGAAATTATTGTATTTATCACTCACAGGTTATCTCTTAGCTTTTCTTGCCCTTCTTTTCCCGCCTCAAGATTATTGGCTTTATATTTTAAAAATCAACTGAAAAGTTATGTAAAAATGGATTAATAAATAGAGACATTAAAGGAAATATAAAATGATTAAAAAAAATAATAAATGTATATATGCAGTTCATTATAATTCACTGAATACCCATATTGTTGAGGTAAGTTATTATGAGTGCATTGCAGACGATAGGATTGATTTAAATACTAAAAGATTAAGCCGTCAGGATGTTATCTCGGAAATAAAAAAGGGCATTCTTTTCTACACCATTACAAAAAATGCAAATGGGAAATGGGAAGAAGGGGCGCTCGTGATTATTCATTTGGTCCACGGTATTGAGTATATAAAGACAGTTCAAGATACATCTTTAAGGGATAATTTAGATCAACTTCCAAGATATTAAACTGCCCACAAGAGAAATAGAGACGGTCCCTCCCCATTTCCCAGATAATCCGGATAAGTTCAATTATCCGGTGAGAAGGGAATTCCAAGAAATGTTCCTTTCACAACAAACCCTGGAAACTTAGGAAAATAAGATTTTCTAGTTTTTATAAAACCTGTCGGGAAGAATCCCTTTTTTCTCCGGATAAGTTTTTAATGAATGAAGCAATTTACTATCCTTTCAAATGAAAATGTGATTAGTTTTTTTAGTAGATATTAAAATAGATTAATTATATTAATAATTTCAAAATACTAATTAATAATTAGAATTTTATTAAATCCATATTTCATTTATACCGACCAAATTCTTCAACAACAAACTTATGTTTAGGAGAATAACGCATAATGGATTGTCCAATTCAATGGCTAGGACCAACAGATGAAAATGACGATAAAAAAGAACCAAAATACAAAAGAACACAATTTGACAAAGACTATGGAACAATTATTTATTTAAGCGAGTTTAGAAAAATTCATGACAAAACACAAGTTTATTCAACAAATAAAGGAAGCGCTCGTAACAGACTAGCTCATTCATTAGAAGTTTATAATGTGGCTCTTCAATTATGGCGTGAAATTTATTATTCAATTTTAAAAGATACTTCTAATTTTCAAGAAGTAAAAACAACTTCTACTCCGAAGAAAAAAAATGATCCATATTGGGTAAGATATAATAGGGGAATATCTATAGAAAAATTATTAGAATGTTGTTGTTTAGCTCATGATATTGGACATCCTCCATTTGCTCATGCCGCAGAAAAAGGCTTGCAGGAAAATCCGAGTTTAAAAAGAAAATTTGACTCAAATAAGCAAAACTTAAGAATACTATCTAAAGTTGGGACAATTGGAAAAATAAATAATTCAAACGTTAGTCCTGCTTTATTAGACTCATTATTAAAGAGTAAAGCGGCGGGCCCATTTGGCACAGATGCTTTTAATATTGAAGAGACAGAAAAAATTAAATCTATATCTATTAAAAATGGAACATATTTAGAAACTACAGAATTTGAAAAAATGCTTGTGAAAGTTAAAGAAAAATTTAGTGAAGATAAAGAATTTATCATATTCTACAATAAAGCTATTAGCAATGAAAACATTGATGATAAAAAAATATATATTAGACATCCATTGACTTATATTATGACAGCAGCTGATGATATAAGCTATATATCCTCAGATATTGAGGACGCTTTGAAAGAAAATATTTTGCAAAGAAATGAGCTTTTAAGAGAGCTAGAAAATATTGATTTTAAATTACTAAATGATAGATATCAAGAAGAAAAAGGAAAAAAAATTGCAGAAATTTACTCAGAATGCGAAAATATATCTTGTTATAGCAAAATAAAGAGTTATATTATTCGTTTTCTAATCAAAAAATGTAACGAAAATATTAAAAATGCAATTATCCCAAGTAACAATAATTTCATAATAGATTTTTTAAAGAACGATTTAAAAAAATTAAGCAATAGTAAAAACATTGACCCAGTTGAATATTTAAATTGTTTTCCAATAATATTTTTATACGCATCCATGGAAAATTATGATAAAGATCTTGAATTTGGAAACTTTTTATATTTTAAAAACAAATCGATAAAAGATTTTAAAAAAAATATTTTTAATTGTATTTTAAAGTCAAAACGAGTTTTAAATGACAATTATCTAGCTAAGCATATAATTGAAAATTTAGTAGATCTATTAAACCCAAAAAATAATACTGAAGATGAAATAATTCGTATTTCAGCATTTTTACCCATAGAATTTAGAAAAATATTAAAAGACGAGTTTAAAAAAAGCCCATTAAATTCAGAGCTTGTAATAATTGACTATATAGCTAGTCTAAGCGACTCAGAAGCAATACAAACTTTAAAAAAATTAAAAAGATCTCCTTTTTTTAAATATAGATAAACTTGCAAGAATTAATTTATCTATTCTAAAAATACTTGTAAAAACAGACCCCTTAAGAATAGTTATATGGTAAGCGCCACATCGAGGCCATATTTTCAATGAGAAATAATTGAAATAAAAGAAGGTGGCAATTAAATATTCCAATTCCAAGGGAGGAGAGGAGTGTAATCGGGATTTTGTGATTTATTGAGACTGGGAAGTTGAAAGAAT
>CAYSZE010000297.1:0-7866 GCA_964435255.1 uncultured Oligoflexia bacterium | reverse complement strand
GTAAGGTAAACAGTGATGAGTTGGTTCTGCCAATCCATTGGTAGCTCCTTTGTTACTTTTTTTTCGCAAAAATTATTTAACAAATTGGAGCTACTTCTTCAATCCTTCCAATCTTTTTCTCAACTCTTAACTGGCATTATAAATAAGATTCAGTGAGGCACTTTCAATAGCTTTTTCTAAATTTTGTTCATTTTGGCTATCTAAAAAAAAGGGTTGTCGTTTTAAATCCTCATAACCCGAATAAGAGTCCATTACACCATAAAGTTTCATAAGCCTTTCTAAAAAAAAGGCGTGCCATGAACCAACAGTAATTAACCCAAATTTTCGTCCTAACATTTGCGCCACGCGCATACCAATATCTGACATCCCTATTACAGGAATAGTTGTTGCTTCTCTACAGGCAGAAAGCGCAGTATCTCCCATCGATTCAATTACAATGGCATTGACACCTTCTTTTTGCGCTTGGAAAGCTTGCTGTGCCATACCAGCTTTAGCAAATTCGTGGTCTATATGAGACTGACAATGCACAGTCCCCATTTGATTATGACATAAACTGATAGTAAGACCTTCCGTTTCATACATTTTTAAATCGGCTAAAGTTCTTAATCTTTTGTTCGGATTATCAGGAAAAGCGGTAATAACTCTAACATTTATCATGGCAACACCTTCTCTAGTTGGAAATAAAATTAAAATTTTAAAAAGAATCACTTGCAAGAAGCGACCTTGACGAATAGTAATTTACCTTCAATTTTTGCCTAGATGTTTTATGGTTAATAGCCATTAACATTAAGTTAATGACCCGCTAAAGAGATTTAATAAATGAATATTAATATGTTAAAAACATTTATCCAAGTCGTAGAATTAAAAAGCATAACTCAAGCAAGTCGTTGCTTAATCATTTCTCCGGCAGCTGTTAGCAAACAAATAAAAAATTTGGAAAAGAGTCTTGGTATTCCACTAATTAAACGCAGCAGTTCTTTTTTTGAAATAACAGAAACTGGCTATATTTTTTATGAAAAAGCAAAAAATATTGTGAAGGAAATGAATAATTTACAAAATTTAGCGCATTCTTTGCAAGAAATGCCACAGGGTGAGTTAAAGATATTTTCAAGTATCGCATTTGGGGAAATATATTTGCTACCTTATTTAAAAAAATTTATGAAAATGTTCCCGAAAGTTATTTTAAAAATAGAATTAAACGATCGCTTACCTGATTTACAAGTTGAAAAAATTGATATTTGTTTAAGGCTTGCAGGACATTGGGATACAAATTTAATACGTAAAAAACTCCTAACAGCTACACCTCAATTTTGGGCCGCTAAATCTTATTTAAAAAGTAATGGTGAACCAAAAATTATAAAAGAGTTAAAAAACCATCAATTAATTATCCATTCTAATAGACCTTTTATTGAAAATACAATTCATGATATTCAATTAATGGCCTCAAATATTTATGTAAATAATTATAACTCTTTATATTTATGCGCAAAAGAAGACCTTGGAATTATTTTAACTTATGATTTTATTTCTAAAAATTCTTTTCAATTTGCAAATTTAGAACAAATATTTGTTAAAGAAAACTTCCAAAAAATCAATTTTTATGGTTATTATTTACCTAGTAATATTTTAAATCCATCTTTGAAAGCTTTTCTTAATTTTTACCAAGAAGAAGTATTACCCATAATTACTTGTCATTAATTTTTTTATTTCTCAATATGTTTATAAATAGCTGGTATGACTGATTTTAACTTATGCTTATTTCCAATCATCGCCTCAGAATGCCCTATAAATAAATAGCCATTTTTACTTAAACAAGAAGACAATTTATGAATAGTTTCTTCTACAACTTTTTGTGGAAAATAAATTAAAACATTTCTGCAAAAAATAATGTCAAACTTATAAGGAAATTTATAAACTTCATTTTTTAAATTATATTTAAAAAATTCAATCATATTTCTATAGTTTTCTTTTACCTGTAAACTGTCACTCGGAATTTTATTCGACTCCTCAAAATATTTATAAATTAAGTCTTGACTAATATGTTCATTTATTTCCTTTTTATAAATCCCCATTCTTGCTTTATCAAGAACTTGGGTATTTAAATCGGAAGCTTGCATTTTTATAGATATTTTTTTTGATTTACTAAAATATTCATTTAATATCATTAAAATAGTATAAGGTTCTTCCCCACTGCTAGAAGCCGCACACCAGACTCTTATATCGTTTCTTTTGTCTTTTAATAATGTTTCTTCAATTTTTGGAAGATTATCTTTAAGAAAATAAAAATGTTCTTTTTCTCGAAAAAAATGTGTAGTATTTGTGGTTAACACTTCTAAAAATTCATTAGTGACTTCATTACTTCCAATTTCTATTAAATTTATTAATTCTTTATAAGATGAACATTTGTATTTTTTTAAAACCTTATGCAGTCTATTAGACATTAGTGAATAATTTTTTTCACTTGGATCCATAAAAATACCTGTACGCTCTAACAAAATTTTAGATAAACCATTAAATCCTTCAACATCAGAAATAAGTTCATCATGAGTCAAATTGTTTTGTTGTGGTGCAATAGGCATTTTCTTCCCTCTTTTTAAAAGCTCCACAATTACAAATAACAGGTTACTATAATTGAAAATTTATCGGCAAAAAATCAGACTTCAGCAATTTACTGTCGAAAATTTAACACACTGAAATCTGTTTAATTTACCTTTTAAAGGTAACATATAGTTTGAATAACTAACTTTTTTGGAGAATGCTATGAGCTGCTTAAAGGAACATCTTATCCTGGTTGTGGATGATGAGCCTGATTTAAGAGAGATGTTAGTCTCCGAGCTTCATACTTTAGAGGCAAAAACGTTAGAAGCAGGAAATGGAAAAGAAGGTATAAATATTGTTAAAAGTGAAAAAATTGATATAGTTATTAGTGATATTCGTATGCCAGGTGGTAATGGTATTGAACTATTAGATGAAGCAAAAAAATTAGACCTAAAAAAACCAACATTCCTATTTATTACAGCGTTTTCCGATTTTACAAGAGAAGAAATACACGCCCATGGTGCTGAAGGTCTTATTTCCAAACCTTTTGATTTACCAAGCTTAATTGAAAATCTTGAATGGCTTTGCACTGACAGTCAACAAAGATATTCCAAAGTCCCCTCCGTACCAACAACGAACGAAATTAAAGTTTCGGAAAAAAATGCTCATGAGTTTCTTCTAGGCAGAGGCGGGGCTTTAATGCATACAGGAACAAAACTTCTTGAAGCAGCTGAATATGTTACTTTTGAAATTAATTTTAAAGATGGCAATATAATAAAAGGAATAGGAGAAGTTCTCTGGAATGGATGTCTTGAAGATTCTGATACTTATTGCGCAGGTGTTGAATTTAAATACTTTGAACCTGAATCATTAAATTATGCCTTAAACCTTTTAAAGAATTGTAATTCTATTGCTTACGTACCAGAAAGAGAAAAGAAAATTGAGCACTAATTATTTATTTCTTAGTGACTAAAGAATGAACATATTCTGCTAAATCTTTTCTATCTTTTTCATTTGGAACTTGTGCTTTAAAACTAGCCATTGCTGTGCCTGGAACACCCTTTTCAATGACTTCAATTATATATTTTACTGGTGCTAAGTTACTTTTATTATATTTGAACTTACCTTCAGTAAGATTAGTTGCTTTCATTGCTTGTGCAGTTGGGGTATCAGCTTTGCCAGTGGCGCCATGACAAAGAGCGCAAGTTGCAGATTCATAAAGTTTTTTACCATTAGCCAATTGTTCTGCCGTTGCGCCCCCTTTGGCAGGTGCAGCTACAGCTGTTTCAGTTTCTAACAAACTTGTTTGGGCTGAAGAATTTCCTTCTGCTGATTTATTAAATTTTAATAAATCATATCTGAATAAGACAATAAAAATAACTAATAATGTAACTAAAAAAGAAGCTAGTAAAACTCTTGCTGGTGCTTTCATGCAGATCCTCCAATAAAAAATAAGTCTTAAGTTTAAATTGTAACCACTTAAAAATATTATAACTTAGAATAATTCTAAGAAACTATAATGATTATATTTTATCCTAAAGCACTTTAAAAGAAAATGATAACCAAAATTTTAAACTATTTAATAAATAAATTACTCTTTTTACTTTAATGCTTCTTTAATCGTTGCTTCTAACTGTTGTGGATTGGCTTCAAGAATTTTTCCATTTAAGTAAAAAGTTGGTGTTCCTTTAAATCCTGTAGAAGTATTAAATTGGCTTTGAACTTTTTGAATATACTCATTAGGTTCATTAGAATTCATACAATCAGAAAATAATTTTATATCTAAGCTTGATTTTTTTGCTACCACAATAGCTTCATCCATAAAAATTTTTGCCGCATCAGGAACACTGGGATTTGCTTTAGAAAATGGCACTTGAAAGGCGTTGTTATGATAATCCCAAAAAGATTTTTCACTTTGCTTAGAAGCACAAAATGCTCCTTTAGTTAAAGCTCCGCTTAAACCTTGTGGTGCCAAAGGATAAGAAATGTGGACAAATTTTATTTTATCTGAATATTCTTTCACAATTTTTTCAATTATAGGTTCTGATTCTCGACAGTGAGCACACAAGTAATCAGCAACTTCTACAAATACGATACTTGCATTTTTATTTCCGCGCGCTGGAAATCCATCTAAATTTAATTTAACCGCAGGTGAAACAGGAGGAGTTAAAAGAACTTTAATTCTTCCACCAGCTTCTAATTCTTGAATTTTACGTATCACAACTTCAGAAGCTTTTTGTTGTGACATTTGCATTTGTAATTGGCTTTTTATTTTATCAAAAGTTTGCCCACCAAAGACTCCTATCCCCATTTGCGCAACAACTTTTTCATAATATTGTCTTGCTTCTGCTTCAGAGACAGGAGGAATGGTTAACAAATCATCCAGTCTTGGTAGCTCACTTGCTGAAACTGATTTTCCAGCATCATTTGCTAAAGCTATACGTAACGCTACTTGGGAAGCAAAATTTTTCTCAGCATTATATATGTTATTTTGCAAACTAAAGTAGTCCATACTCGCATCACCAGGTAACATACCTGTTCCCCAGGTTTTGCCGTCGACAACGAAATAGGATTTGCCCAAATTTGCAGAGAGATCAACAGCCTTTTTAGACTTTTGCGCAAGCATAACTCCTGTCGCACCAAGAGCTCCTAAAATAAGCCCGCCAATAAAAAAACCAATAATTTTCATATTATTCGATTTAGACTCTTGCATTTGAAATCTCCAAATAAAGGGTGAACAAAAAACTTTAAAAAATACCTAACTATATTTCTATTTCTTGTGAATCATCAAGCTCAGAATGTAAAGTGATTAACCTTTGTGGCGCAATTTCTTGAATAATTTTTGCTACCGTTAAAGGCACAATATAAAACTCATCCACTTCGTCAAGCGGACGCCCAATACCGAGTTTACCTCTTGCCAGCATTTCCCGCTGCCAAGGAGTGACTAGGACTTTCCGAATCATATTATTTTCAGCAAAATAATATGGTTCATTTGCCTTAGGAGTATTAAGACAATTGCTGTTTAATATTTGTCTAGCACGATATATAAATTCTCTTTGCTGTATTAACATATCACGCTGCTTATTTAACTCTTTATCCAGATCTTTTCTTATGTTTTTTTCTTCTTCTATTTTTTCTAGCTCAGCTTTCTTTTCGGCTTCAATAGTATCTGCAAGCTGCTTATTTTTCTTTGAGTCATGCTCTTGCTTGCGATTTAAGGCTTCTACTTTTTGTGCTTGTTTTTTAGATACTAGACCTGCTTTTAAAAGTTGATCCCTTAAGCTCATGCTTTATCCTCCTACCATAGCAAATCAATCCTTCTCCTTACTTTTGTGAATTGTCAATTTATCTTACCCACACAAACAAGTAAAAATGAATTAAAAATGAGGCATTTTTTAGAAGTTATCCACATTGAAAGTGGATAACTTGAGGCAAGACAAGTGACTTATACTTAGAAATAAATAACTTCAAAGGTATGCCGTTTTATGATGCATTTAAGATGGGTTTTTCTTTAATAAATACAAAACGTTTATAAATATCAATCTATTACAAAAACATATAATATTCTTATCAATATTTTTAACAGCTTATATAAAAGCAAAAAATATAAGCAGTTTAATTACATATAAGACACAAAAGAATTTCAGAATAAGGAGCTTAACATTTTTCATGTTTACAATAATAAGAAACTAGGTATACCCTAGAACAAATCTGACTAGATTCCTTCTACGGAAGATTTAGAAAATACCAAACTTCTTTTAAGTCATTAAAATAAGAAAGTTTATTTTAAACCATAACATCATCGGAGTTTCATTTGAAAAAAAAAGAAACGGTAAAAGAACCAATACAAGTTAAAAAACATGGCGAACATAGACAAGTCCCTAAACCACGGAAGAACCTAGAAATGAAAATATGTGGTTTGCATGCTTGCAAAATGGTTTTTGCCAAACGCCCACAAGACCTCATCCGTGTTTATATCACCGAACCCATGCTTAAAGAAATGAACAAAATTCTAAAATATTGTGCTGAAAAGAAATTAGCTTATAGAATACTAACCGAAGATGAAATGGCTAAAGTTTCTGAATCAAACCATCATGAAGGGGTTTGTTTCTTAATCAAACGCACTCCTGCCATTAATTACTTAGATTTCCTTAAAAATGAAACTCTCGTAAAAAATACTTCTTGTATAGTTGCCCTTGAAAATGTGCAAAATCCTCATAACCTGGGTGCCGTGATGCGGGTGTGTGCTAATTTTGGGGTCAATGCTATTTTAGTTTCGCATGCTGATGCCGCTTTATCTGGTGCAGCCTATCGCACCTCAGAAGGTGGAGCTGAATATATAAAAGTAATTACAACTGATGACTTTGAAAAAGCTATTAAAAAATTTAAGACAGAAGATTATAAAATAGTAACAACTTCAAGTCATAAAGGAACAAGTCTATTTACTGAAAAAGTTCCTTTAAAATCAATAATAGTTTTTGGTTCTGAAAATTCTGGAATTAGTGAGACACTTTTAAATTCAGGTGACAAAATAATAAAAATTCCTAGCTCAGGAAATGTTGAAAGTCTAAATATCGCATGTGCTTCAAGTATTATTCTAGCTGAATATTGGCGAAATCATAAAAAATAGTTTAGCTAAAGATAACAGAATTCAAATTTTACATTTTCTTTTGGTAACTTTAAAAAAAAATATTATCTCCAAAAAATTTAAATTATTATTTTCTTTTTATATAAAAACTGATATCTTAACATAATGTAGTTTCAAGATTGTTACTTTTTAATATTTTATATTTTTATTAATTTTTATTTTAATAATTGTTTGAAGGAAAAGCCATGTTAACTAACAGACTTGCTTATGATGACCTTTCAGATGTAATGACGGGTAATGGAAAAAGTGATTATGAAATTTACCTTAAAACTAAAGACTTGCTTTCTTTACAAACAAATTATAATGATCTGTGCAATGCTGATGAAATTCATTTTCAATTAGTACATCAAGCAGAAGAACTATTTTTTAAATCTTTAAATTGTTCTCTTTTAGAAATCAGTAAATATATCCATGAGAAAAACTTACAAAGAATAATTAGTAATTTTAAACGTGCTTATAAAGCACAAGAATGCCTTTTAAAAACCATAGAAATTCTTCATGCTATGTCACCCAGAGAATATCAAGATATTCGTCTAAAATTAGGAAACGGTAGTGGCCAAGATTCGCCTGGGTTTAAATCATTTTTAAAAATCTCACCTCTTTTATGGCATTCATTTAAAGAAGTTTATAGTATAAATAGCTTAGAGGATATCGAAAAAATTTATATTACTGAGTATACT
>CAYSZE010000296.1:0-7839 GCA_964435255.1 uncultured Oligoflexia bacterium | reverse complement strand
CCATGCGCAATACATTTATATTCAAAATCTTTAGATACTTTATCTCTTTTACTCGCTATGTCTAGTTCTTTATATAACTGCCCAATAAACCATTTCCTTGAAAGCCCAATAAGAATATTTTTATTTAAAATTGATAACTTTTTTATAAATTTTTCAGATAACAATTCAAGATTATGTTCAACGGTTTTCCCGAAACCAATTCCAGGATCAAGTATAATTTCTTTCACTCCACATCTTTCAGCGTAAATCATTCTTTCTTGCAAAAATAAAAAAACTTCTTCCGCACAGTCTAAATAATTTGGAGATATCTGCATATTTTCAGGCGTACCCTTCATATGCATGATAATATATCCTAAATTAAATTTTGCAGCAATTTCTGCATTATTTAAATTTTTAAATACACTGTTAAACTCAAATTCCTGCAAAATTTTGCTCGAAAATTGGTCATTAATGATATCTACTAAATTATTTTCTGCCAATTCATAAACAACACGGGGATTAAAAGAGTCTATACTAATTAGAACTTCACTAGGCAATGAAGTTCTAATTTCATTTAAAACAGGAAGTAGTCTCTCAAGCTCTTCATTATAAGTAACAGTTTGTGCATAAGGCCGAGTCGAAACAGCACCTATATCAATAATTTTAGCTCCATAATTTACTAGTTCAATAGCTCTCTTAACAGCATAATTTTTAGTATAATATAAACCTCCATCACTAAAACTATCGGGTGTAATATTTAATATCCCCATCCAAACATGGTTGTGTTCTGTACAAATTTTTTTTAATTTATCAGCACTTGTTAGCATTTTTTTTCTCTGATTAAAATATAAATAAAAAACCTCATAGTTTAAAATAATAAACAATGAGGTGTTAAAAAGTAAAAAATTATTAAAAATTTATGCTGGGGTAGGTGTTGTATTTAAAGAATTAATACCTGATGAGTTATCAAGTTTAGAATTTTCACCTTCAACACTACCACTTAATGTTTTTTTAGCTTGCATTTCTTTAACTTGTTCAGAAGTCGCTGAGTTATTCACAACAGCAAGAAACTCTTCACCATCTAATGTTTCAACTTCTAACAATATATTGGAAACACGTTCAAAAACATCCATATGATCTACTAAAATTTGTTTAGCAAGTTCATACTGTGTATTGATAATTTTAGATACTTCCATATCAATTTCATGAGCTAAAGTTTCAGAATAATTTCTACTTTCTCCCCAATCACGACCTAAAAATGGATTTTCACTTTTTTGCCCAAAATTTATAGGCCCTAAACGACTCATACCAAATTGACAAACCATTCTGCGGGCAAGATCTGTTGCTTGCTGAATGTCATTGGAAGCACCTGTCGTAAATTGTGAAAATTTAATTTCTTCAGCAGCTCTTCCGCCCATAGCAAAAGCAATTTTAGTAAGAAGATCTTCTTTTGAATAACCGTAGATATCTTCTTTAGGAAGATAAGCAGTCACACCTAATGCTTGTCCGCGTGGAATAACTGTAATTTTATGGACATTTTCACGAGCTTTTAAGAAGTGAGCAACAAGTGCATGTCCCGCTTCATGAAATGCAGTTACTTTAATAGTTTCTTTAGGAAGAACGGCACTTCTTCTTTCAGGCCCCATTAAAATTTTATCTTTAGCTGCTTCAAAATCTTTTTCAGTAACACGTTTCATTCCATTACGTGCTGCCATAAGTGCAGCTTCATTACATAAGTTTTCTAAATCAGCACCAGAAAACCCAGGTGTCCCTAAGGCAATTCTTTCAACATTAATATCTTCAGTGTGCTTTATTTTTTTCATATGCACACCAAGAATTTCTTTACGCCCCCGAACATCAGGCAGACCAACCATAACACGTCTGTCAAAGCGTCCTGGTCTTAACAATGCAGGGTCTAGAACATCGGGACGGTTAGTCGCAGCAATAACAATGACTGCATCGTTTGCTTCAAAACCATCCATTTCCACAAGAAGTTGATTTAATGTTTGTTCTCTTTCATCGTGTCCACCGCCTACACCAGCACCACGATGCCGCCCAACGGCATCGATTTCATCTATGAATATAATACATGGTGAATTCTTTTTAGCATTTTCAAACAAATCACGCACACGTGAAGCACCCACACCAACAAACATTTCCACAAAGTCAGAACCCGAAATGGTAAAAAAGGGCACACCAGCTTCACCCGCTATAGCTCTTGCAAGTAAAGTTTTTCCTGTCCCTGGGGCTCCCATCATGAGAACGCCTTTTGGAATACGTGCACCAATTTCTTGGAATTTTTTATGGTCTTTAAGAAAGGCTACAATTTCAGTACATTCTTGTTTTACTTCTTCAATACCTGCAACATCTTTGAATGTAACTTTATTTGCTCCATCTGTTTGTAATTTAGCTCTACTTTTACCAAAAGACATAGCCTTACCGCCAGCGCCTTGCATATTACGCAAGAAAAGCAGCATAAATATAACTATAATAATAAGTGGCAACCACATAGAAACAAAATTGAGCCAAGCACTGCCTTCATCTGGTTTCTCATAGTTGATTGGTATTTTTCTTGTTTCGAGATCTTTTCTTAATTGTGCACGAACACCGTCATCTGCAGGAGCATAAGTAGTTAAAACGGAACTATCTTTTAGTTTTGCAGTAATTTCGTCGCCACGTAAATTGTCAGAGCGTATGCTAATGCTCAAAATACTTTGAGGATCACCAGCAGGTTTCTCAATATAGCTTAGAAATTGAGGATATGTTTTTTGCACTTCTTCATGAGGTTTGTACAAAAATTTAAAAGTCAGCACAAATAAAACTATAATAGCTGCCCACACTAAGGCAGCCTTCACCCAGGAATCTTTACCCATTCGAGCTCCTTAACTATCACTTTATTCTACCTCAACAAATGAATTAGAGGTTCATAAATATTATATGCTTCTAAACAGGCGAACTTTACACCCTATTATACACTTTGCAACGTTACATCGGTAAGTCAAGACACATTCATAATTCATTTAGATAATTTTTTTTGAACCACAACTATGTCAATGTTATTATTAGCCTTATTTAACTGAACAATCCAGCCCTGTGCCAAGTTAATATCTTTTTGTAAAAAATGACTCTTTTTAAAAAGATTGATTTCATGAAAGATATTCAATACCGCATTTTGGGTTAACACTCTTTTAAGTTCCTTATTTTTTTCAATTAAATAATCATAAATTTCTTTATCAGAAAATGACTCCAAAAGCCAATTTTTATTTTGAATCTCAATTTGCTGTTGTAATTCTTTTATCGCCTTCTGAATATGAGATGACATAGTAATAAAAGCTTTTTCATAAGAGTTATTTAAATGTTTCAGATGTGGTAAAATATGATGTCTAATATAATTTCTTTCATATTTATCACTTAAGTTAGAACTATCTAAACGATATTCAATTTTTTCTTCTTCACAGTACTTAATTAATGTATTATAAGTTATGTTATAAAAAGGTCTGAAGTAAATATTTTGCGCATCAAATTCACTAATTCCTGTTAAACCATCTAATGCACAACCTCTTAATAAATGCATTAAAACAGTCTCTACATGGTCTCTTGCATGGTGTGCTGTTAGGATATAATATTTTTTAGCTTGATATTGTTTACTTAATTTTTCACATAACTCTATAGCTTTTTGTCTTCTCCAATTTCGTGCATAATTTTGAAAATTACCCTGTTTTGAATTTACATTTAATTCTATTGTTTTTAAGTCTTCTAAATAAACAGGAATTCCGTTTTTTAAACAATTCTGCGCAACAAGTTGTGCATCTAACTCGGAATCTTCCCCCCTTTTTTTATGATTAAAGTGCTGAGCGACAAAAATAAAAGTACATTTAGGAATAAAAAATTTTGAATTCGAAATTTTTGCTATAGAATTCAACAAACACATGCTATCCATCCCACCAGAAATTTGCATGTTGCATATGATGACATTATTATTTTCAGTTTCACCTTTTTTATCTAGTAAAAGAAATTTTTCTAATAATTGGTACTCAAAACTATTTAAAGAATTAAAACTATAATTCATACAATCCTCATTTAAAACCTAATATTAAAATTTTTATCTTTAAATATTGATTTTTTCTTTTTACTAGATTTTAATAAGCCACTGGTTATTCATTAAGTTAACGTATAACACCAATGGAACTTAAAAAAACTAAGCTATCTGTAATGGTAAGTTATATAAATCATGCAATTAATATGATTTATAAATTAAATTCAAGCAACCACGAATTATGAATTCTCTCTAAAGGTATTTTAAATGCAAATCCAAAACAGAATTGCGCAAAGATGGAACTCCATAGGAAAAAGCATTTTTTCTGAAATGACTGCATTAGCTAAAATTCATAATGCGGTTAATTTAGGTCAGGGTTTCCCTGATTTTTATGGCCCCTCAAAAATTTTGGACACCATTTCAAAACAAGTATTGTCTTGCCACAATCAGTACTCACCATCACCAGGAGAGCCACTTCTTAGAAACGAAGTTTCTCTCTTTGTTGAAAATACCACTGGTGTTATATACGATCCTGATACAGAAATTACCATTACAAATGGCGCTACTGAAGCTATTTTTTCTGCAATTAACGCCTTCGTTAATCCGAATGATAAAGTGTTAATTTTTGAGCCTGCTTTTGATTTATATTATCAAGCAATTGCAAATGCGGGCGGGCAAGTGGTCCCCGTCAAATTACACGCTCCTGATACCCCTACAGGAGTCAGAGGGGGCGGTTGGACTTTAGATTGGTCCGAGTTTGATGCCGCTTGTGCGAGTGGCATTTCTGTAGCGATATTTAATTCGCCACAGAACCCAACAGGTAAAGTATTTACCGAAGAAGAAATTGATAGAATAGCAGCAAAACTCTTAAAAAAGAACGTTATTATTATTTGTGATGAAGTGTATGAAAATTTGGTTTATGAACCAGCAAGGCATGTCTCAATGTGTTCTATTCCAAAAATTCAACACTTAGTTGTCAGAATCAGCTCAGCAGCAAAGACTTTCGGTTTTACAAGTTTAAAAATTGGTTGGATATGTGCTCCACAATATTTAACCGAAGCAATTAGAATTGTGCATCAGGCCACTGTTTTCTGTAGCAGTGCTTTTACCCAACTTGGTATAGCTGAAGCTATGTCAGATCACACCTGGCTGCTTTCTTATTTAAAAGAACAAAAAGAGTCCTATCTAAAGAAAAAGAATTACTTAAAATCTATACTTGAAAGAGCTGGATATTCAGTCAGTAACACGCAAGGGACTTTTTTTATAACGGCCAATTATGAAAATTTAGCAGGAGACATTTCCGATTTAACATACGCAAAACAGCTCATGGAAACTAACAGAATAGCGACAATTCCATTGTCTTCATTTTACAAACAACCACCAAAAAGTTTGCCTTGGCTCCGATTTGCTTTTTGCAAAAAAGATGAAACCTTAAAAGCGGTTGCAGATCTCCTACTTAATCCTTAACATTTATTCCTGTCCATAAATAGAAGCTTTCTTTTGCTTGAGCTCTTAACATTAACTTTCCATCAATTACTTTGAAACCCTTTTTACTTGCTACTTTTAATGCTTTTGTTTCTGTATAGATCATGTCAAAGTAACAAAAATAAGGATTTGTTACTAGATCTATAATTTCTCTAGCATAAACGTTATCTTGTAAGTAACTTCCTTGTAAATTTTTTGTATGTTCTATCCCTAAAGGTAAAGTATTTATAAGAATAACTTTTATACCTTCATTTAAAAAATTGAGTGTTGTTTTATTTTTAATTTCTTCAAATGGAAATATAGAATATTTATTTTGCTTCCGTAAAAATGGAAAAGAAGCCAATGTTTTTTCTGGATTTCTTGTAAAGTTAAGGACTTGTTTACATGAAATATTTAATATACTTTCATAAATAGCGCTAACAGCAGCACCTCCGCCCCCCAAAACTATAGCAATGTAAGAATCATTCTCTTGGTTTAAATATTTAATTGTTTCTCTAATACCAACGATATCTGTATTTTCTAAATACCATTTCCCCATTGTATCTTTATAAAGTGTATTTGCTGCTTGAATAACCTCAACTGTCGTTGAAGGTTCAAAGGAATGTATTGCTAGAATTGATTTTTTGTAGGGCAAGGTAAAATTTGCCCCAATAAAATTTTTAGTATGAATGATATTTTGAATAATTTGCAGAAAATCTTTTTCATCAGAAATTTCAAAAGGCAAGTAAACTGCATTCTGATTGTGCTTTATGAACCATTTTGTTTGCATTTCTGGTGAAAGCGAATGTTGGATATTTGCACCAAATAAGTAACAAAATTTTGTTTCCCCGTTGGGGATAAAAGAATCTTGGCCAAAAATCGTGTTTTTCATATAACCTCTTAATATTACTTATAATAACAATACTAGTTTGTTGCATTTTTTCTTATTTTAGCCAAATTTATGTTAGATACACAAAGGGACTTATAAAATAAACTCAAGCTATTTTTACAGATGTCGATAAAAAAGTGAAGCGCAGGTTATATGCGTCGCGAGACGCCTTTTGCGCATGAACGCGTCGGGAGACGCTATGAGGCAAGAATTTACATCATCATCGATGGTGAGAGAGGAAACACTATGGTTCGTAGAAAAAGAAAAGCCGGAGCTACAAAAGCTAAAAAGCTTACTACCGGTAAAAAACGCAGAAAAACTACTAAATCAAAAGTAACTAGAAAAAAACGTAAAAAAGTTACTAAGACTGCAGGTAGAAAAACAAGAGCAAAACGCTCCACTAAAAAAGCGTCTGGCACTAAAAAGAGAAAAACAACAAAACGTAAAACGTCTGCAACAAAACGTAAAACTTCTGCAAAAAGACGTAAAACTAAAGCTTCTTCTACAACTAAAACTCGTAGAAAACGCACAAAGAAATCTGCAAAAAGAACTGCTAGAAAAGTAGTTGCAAAGAAAAGTGCAGATAAGCATCTCAAAAAAGCAGGATAACCTTAAAGTTAATCCTGCTTCCTCTGAAAACAGATTTTTCTGTCCTACCAAAAATGGGAGCCTGATTATTATATTTCAGGCTCCTTCTATTTAAGTTTCTGCTTGACTTCTTTCGTTGCGACTTTTTAAATCATCCGTTAATTTGTTTAATATTTCAGATGAAATAGCTACGATGTCTTTATCAGCAAGACCGTATGCTCGCAAATCCTTAAAAATATTTTCAGCTATTACTTTCGTCATATTAGCAGACGAATTATAATTTGGTGACTGGCTAATATTTTTAATGGTATTTAAAAGTGTGTGCATTTAGATCACTCCAAAAAAGATTTTATGTATTGCTTTTATCTTTTGCAACTTAACAAGAAAAGATAAAAGAACAACATTCTGCCATAAGCAAATTTCGTGCCAATACGCAAATATTCCAATGAATCATTAACTTGCCAATCTTTTTCCTAAATTCTGAATCTTGAAACTGTGTCTTTTATGAAGCACTTCAGAAAATTATGTCGCAAATGAGACACTTCATTTTTGCCTATTTTTTAGTCATTAGTTTTTTTTAAATACGTCATTGCAAAAATGTATGGAGAAGATTGTTTGACACTCAAAGTTCTCTGTTTTGTGGCAAAAATATTGATTAGAATAGTTTTTTAAGTCAATCTGCAAATACAAAAATTACAAGAAGCCAAAAAATTGTCTTGACCATTGCGAGCTAAAGTCGCATGTATTTGTTGCTGAAAGTTTTTTGAGCTTGTTGTTTGCTGTATTGTAATTACTAAGAAGAAAAGCCATCAAGGAGAAGCTATGGATATGCACGAACTGATTAGGCAAATGGAACGAGCTGAAAGAGTATGGCCAGATGAAA
>CAYSZE010000295.1:0-10310 GCA_964435255.1 uncultured Oligoflexia bacterium | reverse complement strand
AAGGGCATTGATAATCAGCAAACTCAACAATAGTTACTTTGGGGCTTTTTAGATTAGCATTATACTTATAGCCAGTGTCATTAAAAGAGACAATAATTTCTTGCGGTTTATCAAAACCTGTAACGATAATTTTACCTTTTTCTTGGGCTTCAGCTAAAATTTCTTGTTCTGCTTTTGCTTGTTCCATACGAG
Source organism: uncultured Oligoflexia bacterium (assembly GCA_964435255.1). Classification (GTDB taxonomy): domain Bacteria; phylum Bdellovibrionota_B; class Oligoflexia; order Silvanigrellales; family Silvanigrellaceae; genus Silvanigrella. The sequence continues at coordinate 10,118 of CAYSZE010000295.1, read as the reverse complement.
CCAAATATTGTTTTACAAGGCCAGCTCGCTCATTAGCAGGTATTTGTAGCAGTTGTGGATTATTAGCATTATCAGTTAAAAACTTTTGGACAATTTCATCATTAACTGATGCTTTTTTACTATAATAGTCTTGTCTAGCTGCATCGATTGAAGCTAATTTATTTTTGTCTTTATACTCTTCAAACCAAGAATCTAAAAAATGCTTTTCAAGAATTGCTTGTGCAGTTTCATATACTTTTTTTTGGGCATTGATTAATTCAGTTTTTTCAGCAACAGATAAATCAGCATATTTTATAGTTTTTGAATTAAATGTCCCAACGACTTCAGAGTTATTCTTTGACTTTTGGCTTTGGCAGCTTATTGCAATTAAAGTTGCAAGACCAACAGTCGTCGCTATACGGTATTTGTTTTTTTGTAATAAATTTTTGATAGCAAAGTTCATTCTTCCCCCAGAAAAAATTTTTAGGTGAGAAAAATATACACTGATTATGAGATTTTCAAAATGAAAATGCAAAAAATTACTATTTTGTCTTGTTTTTATAAGGAAATAATGCCTTTGTGTGTTGTTAAGAGTTTCTTTTTTCTAAATAATTTTGAGCAATTTCAGGAAGTAAGTCATTATTTACAGTATCATTATCAAAAGCTATATAAGAAGCATATTCTTTGGAAGGTTGGACAAATTCTTCGTGCATAGGTTTTACAAAAGAAAAATATTGTAATTTGACTCCTTCAGGGCTGCGGCCTCTTTCTTCAACATCCCGTTTTAAACGGCGGTGGAATCGAAGTTCTTCAGGAATATCAATGAAAATTGAAAAATCAAATAAAGGGCGAAGAATTTGTTGAGATAATATGAGAATACCGTCAACAATAATAAAGGGAGTTGGTTGGATTCTTATAGTTTCTTTTTTGCGCGTATGCGTGACAAAATCATATTCGGGCATGTCAATCGGTGTGTTGTCTGCTAACAGCTCTAAATGTTTTGCCATTAAGTTAAAATCTATAGAATTGGGATGGTCAAAATTAACGCTCCCATCGCCCGTAAATTTTTTACTATGATCAAAATAGTAACTATCCTGGCTTAATATTTGGCATTTTTCCTGGCCAAACAATTCATATAATTTTCGAGCTGCTGTTGTTTTACCTGAGCCACTGCCGCCTGTAATTGCAATGATAATAACTGATTTATTCTGTTTCAAATGACTACCCTTATCTTATAAAAGCTTTAAATGGTTCCATATATGCGATCGCCAGCATCTCCTAGTCCAGGTAAGATATAGCCCTTTTCATCTAACCCCTTTTCTACCGCAAGACAATAAACAGAGACGTCGGGATGAGATTCTTGTAAAGATTCAAGACCTATTGGTGAAGCAAGCAAACAATGAAAACGAATTTCTTTTATTCCATACTGCTTTAACCTATTTATCGCCGCTACGACTGTTGAACCAGTCGCTAGCAAGGGATCTAACAAAAAGATCTTGTTGTTTTCAATATCATTAGGCAACCTAAAATAATATTCGACAGTATTATTTAAAAATTTGTCACGATATATGCCAATATGTCCTACTTTAGAATGTGGAAACATTTGCATAAAACCATCAAGCATACCCATCCCCGCCCGCATGACTGCCACAATAGTTACATCTTCGCAAATAAAGGGGCTTTCAATTCTTTCAAACGGAGTTTCTATAATTTGATTTTTCGTTTTTAAATCACGAGAGCTTTCATAGGCCATGAGTCTGCTGACTTCGCTAAGTAATCTTCTAAAATCGCCGCAATTTGTTTCTTTTCGGCGTAAGATAGACAATGAATGGCTTAACAACGGATGATTTAAAATATGAATGTTTTTATGATCATTTTTTGCTAAATGCTTTACCATTTTTATTTTCCTGTTTAGAATTTTGTTTGATATTCTGTAAGTTAACATTTAATTCTGAATAAACAAAGCTTTAAATTAATATTTTTATATTTTATTTATTTGGTGTTTGTATCGGAGATATAAAATTCTAATAACTTATTTGCTGTTATTTTAGCGTTTAATAAATAAATTTTTGCTCCATTTTGATAATTAATACTTTCTGCTGGTAAAACATAATTATTTGATGGTTCAACAGAAATTGTAAACTTTTTGATGGGGGAATAAATTTGGGGAATAAATTCAAGATTATTTAAAATAAGCTTCTCAATAGTAATTATGCATTTTTTATTTGCAAGCACTTTAAATGATTGTTCTGACTGAGAGGAAACAATCTGTTTGCTTATTGTCAAATCTCCTTCACAAAAAACATTTCCCTCAATTGTACAAGGATTAATAGGAATTTGTTGGGTAGGTGTTACTTGATTAATACTGTTAATTGTAACGTTATCCTGAGCACTAGTGGGAGGGTGAAATGCAAATCTATCTGCGGATAAAAAGTTTTGTTTTTCGCTTGGAGTGTATTTACAAGAAGTACAAACATAGCTAAAAAGTATTCCATAATATGTCATAATTCTTAAATTCGGCATTTTTCTCTTAAAACCCTTTCAAGTGTCAAGTTTTTCTTATTTTTATTCGGATTTTTTGGAGAAAATAAAAGAATTTTATTGAGAAAAAGATAAATAAAGAGCTAAAGTTTATAAAAAAGAAGAAACTATCAATCTAATTTTATGCTTGTGAGTTGGCCCAAGAAAAGATTTCTCGCACAACCCTTTCATAATCCTTAGGTTCGAGATCAGGATATAAAGGAAGACGTAATAATCTAGCATGATATTCTTCTGTCAAAGGCAGTTGTCCTTCACAATTTCCAAGTTTTATTCCTAAAGGAGCTGAATGTAAGGGGATATAATGGAATGTGGCGCCAATACCTTTTTCTCTTAAATAAGCCATTAACGAATTTCTATTTTGAGCATTCTTTAAAACGATATAAAACAAATGATAGTTAGTCGTTGCATAAGTTGGAATAACTGGAAGAGAAAGTATTTCTTTTTCTTCTAGTGGTTTTAAAGTATTATGATAGAATTCGTGTACTAGTTCTCTTTTTCTATTTAATTCAATCATAATATCGACTTCAGCTGACAATATTGCAGCTAAAGGTTCGGCTAAAATATAACTCGAACCTTTTTCAACCCATGTGTATTTATCTACTTGCCCACGCAAAAATTGCGAACGGTTTGTCCCTTTTTCGCGAATAATCATAGCTTTTTCAGCTAACAGATCATCATTGGTCAGAAAAGCTCCGCCTTCACCACAAACAACATTTTTAGTGTCATGAAAGCTGAGGCAGCCCATATCTCCAAGTGTTCCTAAATACTGCCCATTCCATTGTGCCCCGATAGCATGAGCTGCATCTTCAATTATTTTTATATTTTGGGAACGGCATATTTCAAAAAGCTTTTCCATATCACACGCCACTCCTGCATAGTGTACAGGTACGATGGCAATGGTTTTTGGAGTTATTTTTTTTCTAACATCTGCTATGTCTAAATTGAAAGTTTTAGGATCTATATCACAAAAGACGGGTTTTAACCCAGCGACTAAAACAGCATTGGCTGTAGATGTAAAAGTGAAGGAGGGTAAAATAACTTCATCACCTTCTTTGCCGTTCAGTAATAACATGCTCATTTCAAGGGCGTGAGTACAGGAAGATGTCAGCAAGACATGTTTGATATTTAAAATTTTCTTTAATTTTTCTTCAGTAGCATGACAAAAAGAACCATCACCAGCTAATTTACCTGCTGCAAGGACTTGAGTTATATTTTCAAAAGCGGTTTTTGGGATATGAGCTTTAGAAAGTGGTATGTGCATTTTTATTCTCCAAACAAGCTTGATAAAGGTTCAAAAGTTGCGTTACTTTTTGTGCCCAGTTGTGTTCTGTAAATATCCAATTTTTTGCATTTTGACCATGCTGAATTATTTTTTCAGGGTGTGTGACATAATTTGTAATTGCATTAGCGATAGCTTGTGCATTTCTAGGTTCTATTAAAAGTCCTCTTTGCTCGTTTAAAACTTGCTCAGGAGTCCCACCAGAATTTGTTCCAATTACAGGTAGTTCCATGGCCATGGCATCTAAGACTGATAAAGAATAGGTTTCTTTATAAGTCCCTAAAACAAAAATATCACTCGCATTTAAATAAGGAACAAAATGGGTTTGAAAAGGAATAATATGAATTCTTTGTTTTATTTCGGGCTTTTTTATGAATTCTTGTAACCATAAGTATAGTTTTTCTGCTTGTTCTTCGAAAACTTTGTGCCCAGAGGGATCTATATGAGAAAGAGTGGGTTCTCCCATTATAATAAATTGAACTTTATTTTGAATTTGCTCTGTTAATAATAGAAAAGACTCAGCAAATTCTTTCACACCTTTGCCAGGATCTATGCGGCACATTGTGGTAATGACGATATCTTGGTTAGAGATATTTAATTTATTTCGAATATTTTCTCTTTCTGCTTGGTTTTTTTGATAAATAGAGAGCTCTCTACCATAACGCAAAAGGTGGACATTTTCTTTGGCTATGGGATAATTTAATTTAATGCGATTATTTAATATTTCAGATGATGAAGTTATCGCATTAATACGGCTATATATAAATTTATGGATGAGATCTTTTTTAGGAGGAGCACTCATATAAAGGCTAAAAATATGTTTTTTCTCTTTTTGGCATAATAATGTCAAAGAACAAAGCCAGACATCTTGCCGGGTGTGAGAATGCACTATTTGGAAATTTTCAGTTTTAATAATTTTGCGTAAATTTTTTATATCTTTAATGCTTATTCTTGCTTGTTTGTATGCGGGGTATATTTTAATCCCCAGTTTTTGCGCTTCGAGTGCAATTTTACTACCTGGAATACAATATAATGCTGTTTTGACTCCACTTTCAATTAATTTTTGGATAAGCAAAATAGTATAAAGTTCTAAGCCGCCAAACGCTTGAGATGTGTTGACATGAATAATATGCGGTGGATGAAGCATTCTTTTTTCCAAGTTAAGTATTCAAAAATAAGCAATTCAAATTGCTAAACCAGAAAAGTTTATACTATAAATTTGTGCCATAAGGAATCAAATATCTAGTAGAAAAAAGTTCTGTCACAGAGGGTAAATATCTTTCCTATTCATTTTTTATTCTTTGCCTTATTTATAATATGGGGAATAAATTGCTATGGCTGGGATTCGGGTAAATACAGGTTCGGGCATTGATCCAAAAATGATCGATCAATTGATTGAAATTGAGCATGAACCTATTAAAAAAGTTGAAGCTAGAAAAAAAGCAATCGTTGACGAAAATAAATTATTTACAGATTTAAAAGGCTTAGTGAGCACATTAGGCACCAATTTAAATGGTCTTAGAACCAGACAAGACTACTATAAGTTAAAATTAACCAGTTCTCATCCTGATATTATTGAAGGTACGGTAGATAATAATGCCCCAATTGGTACCTATGAATTAGAAGTAAGACATTTAGCTCGTACGCATAAATTATTAACCCAGTCCTTTACGGATAAGGATAGTACTCCTGTTGGATTTGGTTATATGACAATTGAAACCGAAGAAGGGGATTCCTTCGATGTTGATATTGATCCCGATCGATCGACCTTAAATGATGTTGCTGTTCAAATTAACTCGCTAAATAAAGGAGTAAAAGCTATTGTAATCAATACTAAAGAAAGTATTGAAGACAGTGATGAAGAAAATTTTCGGTTGTTAGTGCTTTCTGAAAAGTCGGGAAAAGAAGCTAAAGTGACAATTGATCCTGACACGACCTATTTAGAATTTAAAGAACAAGTAACAGGTCGAAATTTAGAAATGCTTTTTGAAGATGTTAAAGTTTATAATGAATCAAATAAAGTAACTGAATTGTTTCCAGGTATGGTTTTAGACGTGAAAAGAGCAGAACCTGGAACTAAAGTGAATATTAAAATTGATTACGATATCGATAAAACTCTCGAAAACATTAAAAAATTTGTAGAATCATATAATAAAGTAAATGAATTTATCGATAAACAATTTCAAGTAGATCCGAATACAAATAAAGCAGGTGTTTTATCTAAAGATAATAGTTTAAGAACGTTACGTAGAGCTTTGCAAGGTTCTATGCAATTCAGTTTAAATGGAGGAAAATATCAAACTTTAGCCGATGTGGGAATTTCTACCGACCCGAAAACTGGCAACCTTAAATACGACGAGGCTAAAGCCAAGCAAGCCCTATCCGAAGATTATGTTGGTGTTTCAAAGTTGTTCATTATGTCTGATGACACTTCAGGAATTGGCCCAAGACTTTCCGATGCGGTTCGTAACGTACAAAGTCAACAAAGTGGAGTCATTCCTTCAAAGGAACGAGAATATAAAAGAATTCTTGAAAACTTTGATAAAGATATTGCAGTGAAAACCAGACAAGCCCAGCAAAGAGAAGAAGGTTTAAGAAGACAATTCTCTTATGTGGAACAACTGATCAGTGGAATGAATGCACAAGGTAAAGTATTGCAGCAAAAACTTGATGGTATGTAACCAGTTTTTGTTAGCAAACAAAACCTAAGACATAACTTTCAAGGATGGTTTTACATGAATGTGAAAGCGTTTAAAGCATACCAAGCAACAAACGTAACTACCGCAAAACCCGAAAAAGTACTTTTAATGCTCTATGAAGGATGTATTAAATTTCTTCGTATTGCTAAAATAAGAATGCAGGAAAAAAAAGTCGCAGAAAAAGGTAAAAGTATTAGTAAAGCTTTAGCAATAATTGCAGAACTGATTAATACTTTAGATCATGAAGTTGGTGGCCAGCTATCCGTTGATTTAGAAAATTTATATATGTTTATCATGGATAAACTTATTGAAGCTAATATTAATAATAAAATAGAAGATCTTGAAGTGGCTGAAAAATTATTAATTACATTATATGAAGCTTGGCAAGATGTTGTGAATAATCCTAGACCAGATGGGGTTCCAAGCCCAACATTACAACCAGAATTGTATGAAACTTATTTAAAATCGATAAAAAATCATCAAACAAACGATGAATTAAAAAATAAAGCTGGCAAAAATGAAAAAAATAGTGCAACAGCAGTAAATCTGTCTGCGGAAGTGAAGCCAGCGGTAAATAGTATGAATGCTGTTACCAAAAAATAATTTCTATTCTAAATATTAAATATATTTATTATAAATAATAATGGGAAGATTTCATTTCTAAACTATTTGTTAAAACAAATTCTTCAATTTTAGCTCTGGTATTTTGTGTATAAGTGCTAAACTTTACACCGAATCCTTCATCGGTAAATCGTACCACACTTCCTTTAGCTTTTAAAATTTCTTCCGACTTTGGTAATATAAATTCAAATTCTAATTCCATTCCTAAAAAGGGATTAATATTATTATTTTGATCTAATACATGTAAGCCATCAGCTGATATATCACTTATATATGTTTCGTAATAATTATTTTCTTTTTTTATTTTAAATGGAATAAGACATTTTGTTCTTTGACTTTTTCTAAATTCAGTTTTTGTTACTTTTTTAAGTTCTTCTATCATTTTGAAGCGAGGCATTGGCTTCGTTAAAAAAAGGTCGGCATTACAATTTAGTATTTCTTCTTTGTAATCTTGACTGTTTATAACACTACAAACCACAAATCTAATTTTCGGATTTAAACTTATTTTTTTTGCATGGATTATATTTTTTACGCCAAGACCTTTTTGAAATAATAAATCTATCATGACAATATCAAATTTTTCTTGTTCTATAATTGTTAATATTTCATTAATAGAACTCGCTTGTTTAACTTCAAAGCCCGCATTTTTTAAACCTAAACTCTCAATACTTGAAGTTAAAGTATGTTCTTCGCCAAGCAATAGTTTGAGCTTTGGATTCGGATTTTTTGTTCTAATGGTCTTTATGTTTTTGAGCTTATTCATTTTCTCCAATCCAATTTGGTTGCAATGTCAACAATATTTCATCTATGTTTATCGGGTGTCCCTTTCGACCCTTGAGGAGAGAAAAATGTTTTGGCCTGAAATTTCACGCGCAGATTTAAATCAAATCCAAATAATTTTTAATGGAGATAAACACAAAAAATGTTTTAAAAATAAAGCATATTCAGGGTTTGTGTTTTTTGATATTGGTAGTGTTTTGCTAGATTTAGATTGGGATATCTATATAACTGCTTTTGAACAATTATTACCCCCTAATGCCTTTAAGAATCATAAAAATATGTATACCTTATTAAAAAAAGAAGCCATATTGGAAAAATGGTGTACAGGCAAAATGGGAGCTTATGATTATGCAAAGTCTTTTATTCATGCTCTGTTAAGAACTTCAAACTTACTAGAATTGGAAAACAAAATTTCAATCCAAGATGTAAAAAGAGCAGATACTTATGTGGTTGGTGCGCCAAGACCTCATGTGCTTGCGCTTGCCAAAAAGTTAAAAAATATGAATTTTGGCATTGGTATTTTGAGTAATGCCACGACTTGGCATGAAGTTGTGATTGAAAAGAAAATTCCATTACGTGAACTTTTTGATGTCATTATTTTCAGTCAAGATGTTGGATATGAAAAGCCACAACAAGAAATCTATGAAATTGCGTTTAAGGAAGCAAAAAACTTTGTATTGGAGAAATATCAGCAAACTTTAGATACTGATGATACATACTTTGTTGACGACACACCTGCTAATGTCCGTGCAGCCATAGATTTTGGCTGGAATGCAAGTTTGGTAAATTTATTAAATGAAAATATAATGCAAAAAATAAGTGCGAATGAAATATCAGACGAAGAACTGAAATTGATTTCGAAACAAAGACAGCATTTGTTGTTTGGTTTAGAAGCTGCACAACGGGTGGAAAATATTTTTAGAAATATTGTTAAACTATGATGAAAAAAGACATTTTACCTAACATTGCATTTTTTGATTCCAGCCAAGGGGGGCTGACGGTTTGGGAAAATGTGTTAAAGCGTTTTCCTACTTTAAATACCCAATATTTGGGTGACAATGCTCGCTGTCCCTATGGAAATAAGAGTCAAGAAACTATAACGCGATATGCTTCTGAAGCTACTCTATTTTTAGCCAGTCGTAATGCTTTGTTACTCATCATTGCATGCGGGACGGCCTCTAGTGTGGCCGCTAAAGAATTACAACACTTATTTAAATTACCTATTATTGGAATTGTTGAAGGTTTTTGTCAGTTTGTTGCTTCTTTATTAGAAGAAAAAAAACGAACGGTAGCCGTTTTAGGGACAAAATTTACGGTAAGAAGCCAACGGTTTAATGATGAGCTTAAATTAAATGGTGTGGAAAATGTTTGGGCGCGTGCTTGTCCCTTATTTGTTCCTTTAGTGGAAGAAGGTATTTCACGTGGTCCAATGGTCGATGCGGCCTGTGACATGTATTTATGGGATATTCCAGAAGATACAAAGGTTGTTATGCTAGCATGCACCCATTATCCTCGTTTAACATTGCCCATTGCAGAATCTCTTGAACGGCGGTTAGGCAAAACTGTTATTTATAAATCTATCGATGGCGATTGGGTTTTAAAATTAGGAACAAAAGAACCAAATGATCCCATTTATTTAGTGGAATCATCATTGCCTATTGTGAATTATGTGGAAAACTTTATTAGAAGTAATCAGTATGAAGATATTTTAAGCAATAGTGAAAAACGAATTTTATGTACAGATTCACCTGAGCAATTTGAAAGTATTGCTCGGTTTTTTACTTCAATTGTGCTGCCAAAAGTCGAAGCTGTTGAAATTCAAACTTAAGCGTTATTTTTGTTTTTTACAGGTGCTAAAGCCAAGCAAAGCATAGGGTGGACACCAACCAATTATACCCGTAGCCACTGGTATCAATCCTAATAGAAACCACAAATTTGCAGGTCCCCAAAAAGCCAATGAAGCAATAAATAAACCAACCACTATGCGAGCAACACGTTCAATAGGATGTATATTTTTTTGCATACAATTGTTCCCTTAAAATTTGACTCTTTAAAATTTTTCTCTAACGCTTTAAATTAATAATGCCAGTTAAGAGTTGAGAAAAAGATTGGAAGGATTGAAGAAGTAGCTCCAATTTGTTAAATAATTTTTGCGAAAAAAAAGTAACAAAGGAGCTACCAATGGATTGGCAGAACCAACTCATCACTGTTTACCTTAC
>CAYSZE010000294.1:0-4682 GCA_964435255.1 uncultured Oligoflexia bacterium | reverse complement strand
GGATAATGTGAATTTTTATAGTAAATCATTAGGTTATATTGTTGCAAATCATCAAGATTTGCGGACTATGCAGAAGGAAATAGTGTTAACTTACTATCTTCCTTTAGATGAAAAAGAACCATGGGAAGAAAGAAAGCAAGCTTATAAAAGAAGCTATCAGGACTGGTTAGATATCATATTACTTGATCTTGAAATGACTCATAAAGATTTTTCTAAATATATAATACAACTTGATGTATGGATTTGGGGACATGGAATGTCTTCCCCTGGAATTAATTTTCTATGGAGTGATAAACGAAAAAATTTATTAAAATCGTTTGGTAATGTATTTTTTGCTCATTCAGATATGAGTGGAATATCAATATTTGAAGAAGCTCAATACCGTGGAATTGAAGCTGCAAAAAGTGTTATTAGTAGAAATAAGTTATGAAATCTTTATTATTCTGAAGCCAAATTATTACTTTTCTCAAATAGTTTTACATTAAAAACATGATGCTTAATTTCAAATTCTTTTTATTACGCAATAAAATTTAACAAGATGTCAAAGAAATGATTGAGAAATAATCTTGTAACTATGAAATTATTATAAGAATAAAATAAGGAGAAGATAATGAGAATAAAAATTGGGATTCCTTGGTCTGTAAAAATATTTACTTGGTTGTTGATTTGTGCTGGTATTTTTTTTGGATTCGTTTTTTTTACCAACCCTGGCATGAGCTTTCCAGGAGCTTCGATTACTGATTATTCTTCTCAGCTTGGTTTTTATTTTACAGGTGTTCGTGTTTTTGGGAGTGTTATTGCTTTATTTATCTCAGTTATATTAAATAATCCATATTTTCTAATTATTACATTGATTTCTAGAATTTCTATTGAAATTGGGGATGTGATTGTAAATATTGTTTTGAAGGGAAGTCAAACGAACACTATAATGATCTCAGTCATCGCAATATTTGAGATCTGGGCCGTATTAAAACTATATAAGACAATTAAAGCAGGGAATTAGTATTGATTTAGAATAGATTTATGCTTAGATAAAACACTAGAATAGAGCTTATGTGAAAATAACCATACCCATAAGTTGGTGCGGATGGGCGGACTCGAACCGCCATGCTTGCGCACACGCCCCTCAAACGTGCGTGTCTACCAATTTCACCACATCCGCAGTGAAAGCCTTAGTACATCAACAAAAAACAAAGGTCAACTATTTTAGTTGTTCGTTATTAAAAGTAAGACTATTGTGAATTCTGATTTTTCTTGGGATGTCTTTATGTTTAAATCGATAGTTTTTTTAGGATGTATTATTTTAGTTTTTTTGCTGCCAGCATTTTTACCGCCTGTGCCTAAACTTAATGCCACCATTGCTTTTATTCTTGGCATTCTTTACTCGCTGAGTTTTGGAAATAAGCTTCAATATTTAACGGAAAAATGGAGTAAAAGACTTCTTGCGTGGTCAATTATTGGGCTTGGTTTTGGAATGAATTTAATTTCAATATATACAATAAGTCGATCTGGTATTTTCTATACAATTTCAGGTATTTTATTAACTCTTTTATTAGGGTTTTTATTAGGTAAATTTTTTACTTTAAATAAAGAACAAAGCACTCTCATTTCTTTTGGGACTGCAATATGTGGAGGTAGTGCAATTGCGGTATTGTCGCAATCTATTCGAGCTTCTTCAATAGCAATCAGTTCTTCTCTTGCTGTTGTATTTTTATATAATGCACTAGCGTTATTGATATTTCCAAGCGTAGGAAACTATTTAAATCTTTCCGAAGAACAATTTGGTTTATGGAGTGCATTAGCAATTCATGATACCAGTTCTGTGATAGGCGCTAGTCTGCAATATGGAAATAAAGCGCTTGAAATTGCGACCACTGTAAAATTAGGGAGAGCAATTTGGATTATTCCTTTTGCTTTTGTCATTTCTTTTTTATATTTTAAGCAAATAGGGTTGAAAGAAAAAACAGAAACCCAAAAACAAAAAAAGAACTATCCATTATTTATATTATGGTTTTTGCTTGCTGCTGCTGCCGCTACTTGGATTCCTAAAGTTGCAGAATATGGAATTGTAATAAAATCTTTTTCTGAAAAGTTATTGGTCTTAACTTTATTTTTAATTGGTACAAATTTAACAAAAGAGGTCTTTAAAGAAATTGGGTTTATACCATTTTTAATGGGAGGAATTTTATGGGTGCTTGTTTCTATAATGACACTATTTTTTGTTTACTTTAATATTATAAGAATTTAAATTTTTAGTTATAATTTGATCGAGTTTACTAATTTGCATTTTTTGAAGCGTTTTCACCATCATGTTTTTTTAGTCCCAGGCTTACAAAAAATTGAAATAAAATGATCCCAGATAAAATGTAAATAGTATAATGAAATGCTTTTAACCCATTTATATCATAAATAGTTAATTTAAGATTATCGAGAAAACTGATTAATAAAAAAGAAACTAAACCTACTGAAATTCCAGAAGTGAATTGTCTAATAGTTATGTCGAGACTTGTAGCATTAGCTGATTTATTTTTTGGAACATCTACATAAATAAGAGGACCATTGCTCGAGAATAATAATATATTAAAAAAACCTAATAAAAAACAAGAAGTGCAAATATAAAAATAACTACTTGAATGATCTATATTTGCAATTAATAGCAATGATGCACATATTCCAAATGGCGCTACTGAAATAATTTTTTTAAATCCAAATTTTTTTATAAACCGAGATGATATTCCTCGCATTATTAATGCACCTATTGCCATAGGAGAAATAAGAAGACCTGACTTGATAGGAGATAAACCAAATTGTAGTTGAAAAAGTAATGGCAATAAAAACGCTATACCACCTGTAGCTATATATGCAATAAAATTACCTATAACACCAATTCGGTATGTTCTTATTTTGAATAATTGTAAATTTAATATAGAATTTTCTTTATAGTGGATGGCATGAAATATAAACATACTAAATGTAATTAACGCTATTGATAAAATAACTTTTATAATTAATATTGGAATTACTGATTCTCCAATAGATTCCATCGTAATTGCAAAGCAAGAAAGTGATGTTCCTATTAAGAAAAAACCTAAAAAATCGGGTTTAGTTTTCTGCTCAGAAACTTCATTAATTATAAACTTTTGTGCTAATAAAAAAGTTATAATTCCTATTGGTATATTTATAAAAAAAATCCAACGCCAATTAGAATAAGTTGTGATAAGTCCACCAATCAAAGGTCCAAGAATTGGCCCAGTAAGTGCGGGTAAAAAAATATACATTGTTGCTTTAACTAATTCCGCAGGAGGAAAAACACCTACCATGATCAGTCTAGCGACAGGAGTCATCATGGCGGCGCCAAATCCTTGTAAAGCTCTGAAAATAGAAAGCTCTATTAATGAATTAGAAAAACCACAAAAAATGGAGCTTATAGTAAATATTATAATTGATGTTGAAAAAACTGTTTTTGTGCCATAATTATCAGCCGCCCAGCCACTTATAGGAATAAAGATGGCGAGACTTATTAAATAACTTGTAATAGCTAATTTTAAATTAACAGGATATGTTTCAAAAGAAGTCGCAATGTTTGGAATGGCTGTATTTAAAATTGTAGCATCCATCATTTCCATAAATAAAGCAGCAGAAAGAATCCACATTATAATTCTTTTATTTAATGGAAATTGCATTATTACCAAATTTTCCTGTCTGCTGTGGCTGGTAATCTTGCACGGGATTCAAGTACTTTTTCTTTGCTAATTTCTGCGGTTAAAATATCAACCTCTTCATTTAGCCGAGCAACAACTTGTCCCCATGGATCTATTACCATGCTGTTACCATAATTTCTTTTTTGGTTATTATAAAAAAATCCAGTCTGATTGCAAGCTACAACATAACATTGATTTTCAATTGCCCGAGCTCGAAGTAATATTTCCCAATGATCTTTTCCAGTTTGCCAAGTAAAAGCTGCTGGGACAAAGATAATATCAAATGGGAAATTTTTTTGATTACGAATGTTTTCTGGAAATCGTAAATCATAACAAATAATGTTAAGAGCTTTCCAATTACCTTCTTTTGTAACTAAAGTATAATCTTCACTCATATTACCAAATTCATAAGAATCACTTTCGCAATATAAAGGATTGCCATTTTTATCTTTTAAATTAAACAAATGAAGTTTTCTATAAATAGATATTAATTCACCCGACTTGTTAAACGTTGTACAGGTATTGTAAACTTTTTCAGGGTTTTTAACATTATTTTCGGAATGGCTACCAGCAACTAAAATAATTTCATTTTCTTTTGCGGCATTTTCAAGTTCTTTGAAAATATCTTCATGTAAATTGCTTTTTGTATTTTTTCGTTGTTTTTCATCGCCCATATAAGTAAACATTTCAGGTAAAACAACAACTTCTGCTCCTTGTTGAGCAGCTTTTTTTATTTGCAATAAAATATTTTTAACGTTATCACTAACAATATTTTGTGGATTTGTTTGAATACAAGAAATAATCATAGCAATCCTCCTTTAAAAAGCTTATTTTTAAACTTTTTAAAATAAAAAGGCTAGTCATTTTATTTTAAACTTGTGAAGTAATAAAATTTATAACTTTCGCAGAATTTGAAGCTCCGCTTGTCGCATTAATTTGATTTATAAAGTTTGCTAAAATTCCAGATCCTGAACTATTGCC
>CAYSZE010000293.1:0-2930 GCA_964435255.1 uncultured Oligoflexia bacterium | reverse complement strand
TCTTATCGTAACAGATAAAGTATGTCCCGATTTTTCTCGTAATAGAGTATTAGGCGCATATGTGATTAATGATAAAGAAAATATTATTTCAGCTATTCTTGCTAAAGCAACCATTTTAGCAACGGGAGGGCATGGTAAACTTTATTTGTACACAACTAATCCAGACTTAGCTGCTGGTGATGGTGTTGCTATGGCTTGGCGCGCAGGAGCACGCGTTGCAAATTTAGAATTTATGCAATTTCATCCCACTTGTTTATATCATCCAAACGTTAAAAACTTTTTAATCTCTGAAGCTTTACGAGGTGAGGGGGCTATTTTAAAATCCAAAAGTGGCAAAAGATTCATGGAAAATGAACATCCTCTAAAAGAACTCGCTCCTCGTGATATCGTTGCCAGAGCTATTGATGCTGAAATTAAAAAAACGGGAGAACCATATGTTTTGCTCGATATCTCCCATAAGGGCTCTGAGTTTATTAAGCAACATTTTCCAGGTATTTATTCAAAATGCCTAAGTTTGGGTCTTGATATCACAAAAGATCCCATTCCTGTTGTGCCAGCTGCACATTATAGTTGCGGTGGGATTGTTACTGATCTACGAGGAAGAACAGGTATAAAGGCTTTGTGGGCAATTGGTGAGGTCGCTTGCACGGGGTTGCATGGTGCCAACCGTCTTGCTTCTAATTCTTTGTTAGAAGGACTTGTTTTTGCTGAATTTGTTTTTGATGATCTAAAAACATTATGGCCCGATTTGCAAAATTATAAATTGCCTGATGTTCCTAAATGGAAAATTGGCAAAGCCTGTGAACCAGATGAAATGGTTGTGATTAGCCAACTTTGGGATGAGATCCGCAGAACTATGTGGAATTATGTCAGTATTGTACGTACTGAAAAAAGACTGGCTCGAGCCGCAGCACGAATCGATCAAATATGCCAAGAGATAGAGACCTATTATTGGAATATTATTCCAAGTAGGCCTTTATTAGAGGTCCGTAATTTAGCAGTCGTTGCGCAGCTCACTGTAAAATGTGCAAGAATGCGAAAAGAAAGTAGAGGGATCCATTATTCTTTAGATTATCCCTATACTGATGATGTCAATTACAAAAAGGATACTGTCGTTTTAAGTTAGTATTTAAATTTACACTGCGTGGAGAACTTCATGTTCATTTCTTTAGTTATCCCAACATACAATGAAAGTAAAAATGTCCCTATTTTAGTTGAAAGATTATCAGAGACTCTTTCAAATGTACAAAAAGAAGTGATTATTGTTGATGACAATTCTCCTGATAAAACCTGGGAAATTGCTCGTGAATTGAGTGCAAAATACCCCTGGATCAGAGTGATCCGTCGCATGTCTGATAGAGGACTTAGCTCCGCTGTTTTAGCTGGGTTTGAAATTTCGGAAGGTGAAATTTTAGCGGTAATGGATTCCGATCTGCAACATGATGAAAAAGCTTTGATTCAATTTATTTCGGCATTTGAAAATGGTGCAGAAATTGTCGTGGGATCAAGAAAAGTGAAAGGGGGAGGCATAGAAGATTGGAGCAAAAGCCGCATGTTTATTTCATGGGTTGCTACCATTCTAGCGAAAATTGCTTTACCGAAATCTATAAGTGACCCCATGAGTGGTTTTTTCGCTCTGCGAAGAAACGTTTATGTCCTGCATAAAAATGAAATAAACCCTAAAGGATTCAAAATATTACTCGAATTTTTAGCGCGCGCCAAAAATAGTAAAATTGAAGAAGTTGGATATACTTTTAAAAGCAGAGTTCATGGAGAAAGTAAATTATCTAGCAAAGTTATATTACAATACGTTCATGCTCTTTATGAATTAAGTATTGGGCAATTTATTCCAACGCAATTTGTTAAATACGGAATTATTGGTATTTCTGGTCTTATTATTGCAACATTATCATTATTTATAAGCCAATATTTTTTTCATATATCACAGTCAATAGCAATAGCAATTTCAATCGAACTAAGTATAATAACCAATTTTTTTCTAAATAATTATTGGACTTTCAAAAACAATAAATTAGTTGGTTTATGGAAAATCGTTAGAGGTTTAGTAACTTTTCATGCAATTTGTTTAGGCGGTGCTCTAATTAATCAAGCAATCGCTCTTAAATTAATTTCGTATGATGTAACAGTATATTTAGCAAATGCTTTTGGTTACTTTATTGCTGCAATTTGGAATTATATTATTAATGTAAATATTACTTGGAAAGGAAAACCTTAAATGGCTAATTATATTTACAACATGGTACGTCTACGTAAAAATATTAATAGCAAAGATATTTTAAAAGATATTTATTTGTCTTTTTTTCACGGAGCAAAAATTGGTGTCATAGGTTCTAACGGCGCTGGGAAATCTACACTCCTAAGAATTATGGCGGGCGTAGATAAAGATTTTGCGGGCGAAGCTTTTCCACAAAAAGGAATAAAAATTGGTTATCTTCCGCAAGAACCACAACTCGATCCAAATAAAACTGTATTTGAAAATGTAGAAGAAGCTGTTAAAGAAGTAAAAGATCTCATTCGTAAGTTTGATGCACTTAATGAAAAATTAGGAGAACCTCTTACAGATGATGAAATGAATAAAATTCTTGAACAGACTGCTGTTTTACAAGATGAAATTGATGCCAAAAATGCTTGGGAAATAGATAGAACTATTGAAATAGCAATGGATGCTCTTAGATGTCCTCCTGGTGAATCTAAAGTTACAAATTTATCTAGTGGTGAATTAAGAAGAGTAGCTCTTTGTAAATTACTAATGGAAAAACCTGATTTATTGTTACTTGACGAACCTACAAACCATCTTGACGCTGAAAGTGTTCAATGGTTAGAACGTTATTTAAAAGAATTTCCAGGTACCTTAGTTACAATTACTCATGACAGATACTTCTTAGACAATGTAACAGAATGGGTATTAG
>CAYSZE010000292.1:0-8835 GCA_964435255.1 uncultured Oligoflexia bacterium | reverse complement strand
TCTCGCATATTATATGGCTGGTTTGGATTGTCTGGAATAATTGAGTTCAATTCTATATCTGCTCTGTCAATAGGATCATTACATTTCACAGTAGGCGGAGATTCCAAATTATTTTGAGGAATATATGAAATGAGCTTTTTAATAAAAGAAAGGGTTTCATATTCATCAATGCAAGCTGCATCGGCAACCCCACTTTTTGCGTGGTGTGTATCTGCTCCACCTAAAGGTTCAAAATCGACATCTTCTCCTGTCACCGTCTTAATCACATCGGGACCTGTGATAAACATATGTGAAGTTGTTTGAGTCATAATAATAAAGTCTGTAATTGCTGGAGAATAAACAGCTCCACCTGCACAGGGCCCAAGAATAGCACTAATTTGTGGAATAACCCCACTAGCTAACGTGTTACGATAAAAAATATCCGCATACCCACCTAAACTAGAAACACCTTCTTGAATACGAGCACCACCACTATCATTTAAACCTATAACTGGAGCGCCATTTTGCAGTGCCAAATCCATTATTTTGCATATTTTTTTAGCGTGCATATCTCCTAACGAACCACCAAAAACAGTAAAATCTTGGGCAAAAACATAGACAGGTCGGCCAGATATAAATCCATAACCTGTGACAACGCCATCACCTAAAAATTTTTGTTTTTCCATGCCAAATTGATCGCAATTATGAGTCACAAAAATGTCTAATTCCACAAAAGAATTTTGATCTAATAATTCATAAATTCTTTCACGTGCTGTCATTTTTCCTTTTTCATGTTGGGAATCGACCCGCTTTTTCCCCCCACCCTCATAAGCTTTGCTACGTTCTTCCTTTAACTTGTAGATCGCTTGTTCCGTACTCATTGTCATTGTTGTCACCCTTCAAGTATTTTTTTAATTTCAAGGATTACATCTTGTACCTTGGTTCCAGGCGTAAATATGGCTTTCACCCCAACCGACTTCAAAAAAGGGATATCGGTAGCAGGTATGACCCCACCACCAAATACAGGAATATCCGCACCACCTTTGTTTTTGAGGGCATCTATTAATTTAGGAAATAAAGTATTATGAGCACCAGAAAGCAATGATAGTCCAATAATATCAACATCTTCTTGTATAGCCGTCTGTGCAACATCTTCTGTGGATTGGCGTACACCAGTGTAAATGACTTCCATACCAGCATCACGCAGAGCTTTAGCAATGTATTTTGCACCTCTATCATGTCCATCTAATCCACATTTCGCAATTAAAACTCTTGGCACTTTAGTAAAAGAAACGCCTCCAAGAATATGCGAGCCACCGCTTGCCCTCTCGCGTGAAAAAAAGATCGGAGTCAATTTAGTCAAAGAATAATAGGGCTTTATCATAGATTAAAATCCTGTATATGAAGAGCTCAATAGCAGATTACAATGCGTTAGTGTAATTATTACGTATCATTTTGCAAGATTTTACAAAGATACTTGCATTCAGAAAGAATAAGAGCTAAAGGTTTGCTGTTTTGAACAGAATAACAAACGGGATGTCAAATTATGTGGCAAAAGCATGCTTATAAGTTACACTCGCTCGAGTATAAAGTACGAAAAGCAAAAGGAAAAAATACCCTATTTGAAGGCCAATATAACCAACCTTATGTTATTGGTGTTTGTGGTGGTTCAGGTAGTGGCAAAACAACATTTTGTAAACAACTTGTAAAATACTTAGGTTCAGACAATGTCTTGCATATCTGCCAAGATGCTTACTATAAAGACTTAAGCCATCTTCCTTTTGAACAACGTGAACAAGTTAACTTCGATCATCCTGATATCATAGAATTTCCATTACTTGCCGCTCATCTTGACGATCTCGTCCTCGGCAAAAATGTCAATTTACCTCTTTATGACTTTGCTAAACACAGTCGTATGAATGCCAACCAATTTGCCAGTCCTAAACCTATTGTCGTTTTAGAAGGCGTCCTTTTGTTTTCTGATACAGATATTGAAAAAAGAATAAACCATAAGGTTTTTATCGATGCTTCTGAAAAAGTACGATTTGAGAGAAGACTAAAACGTGACGTTCGTGAAAGAGGTAGGACTCCTGAATCCGTTCACAAACAATTTAATAATTCGGTTTGTCCTATGCACAACATTTATGTTGAACCTGGTAAAACAAAAGCAGACCAAATTGTTTCTGGTGAGCAATCGTTTGAAGCAGTAATAGTTGACCTTTCACATAAAATTATGAAAGAGCTCTTTGCAATTTAAATTTTCTTTAAAAACTTCTCTCATTCTTTTTTATTACTTGATCACAAAATACAAATAATTAAATACCAATAATATAAGCAGACAGTTTTGTCTGCGAAGTTAGTTTTAGAGTTCACTTTTCTTGATATGTAATTAGCTACCATTTATTAGTGATTTTAACTTGATAAGAGCGTCTAATTTAATAGACGATTTTATTTCACTTTTAAATATTTCGTTTCTTAAGATCATTTGTTATAATTTTTATAAACAAAATCGACATTCATTATAAAGGAGAAAATAAGTGGAATACTTATTGAATAAAATATATTCTGATCCAATATATTCAGTTAAAAACCTAACTACTTTTCAATTAAACTACTTCCTTGATTATTTTAAATTTGAATGCTTCACAGAATATTATCCGACCAGTCAAGAAAGCTGTGAAGAAGATCGAGAAATGGCATATGTTATTTATAAAAACATCAAATCAGAAATTAAACAAAGAGTAAAATTAGGCATACCCTACCAACAGTTACATTAATCTCTCATTTTAAAATATCTAAAAAATGTTAAATGGAAATCTAATTTATAATTTTTTAGATATTTTAAACGACACAATTTTTTTGTAAGTATATAAAATCTATTACAATACTATTATTAAATAAACCTCTAACTAAGAATGACAATTCATAAATTTTATAATATATAAAAAACATTGATATAAAAACTTATAACTTTTGGTTAATAAGCTTATCATTTTTTATTTATTATAAAGGTTACTTATGAAAAAATATTTAAAATACTCAGTAATTGCTGGTGTAATGGGACTAACTATATTAACAGCAACTAATATTTTAATTCCAAATGAAAGTCGAGCAGAAAATTCAGATGAAAAATCTTTGATTACAATTAATTTAGCTGATATCCCCAGTATTCCATGGGATACTGAGATTTCGGGTGTTCATACTGTTGAAACTTTTTCAGCAGCTGTTCATGGAAGCTTAGTCGATGTAACATATTTAGGAACAACTAATAATACTAATCAAAATATCCTTCTAGAGAGTGCTAATTGTGAACAAACCACATGCATTGCCAAATTAAAAAAGGGCACTTTTTTTCATAACAAAAGAGAAGTAACTGCTTATGACATAGAATTCTCATTTACAAGACCTTTATTATTCCAAGAAGGTAGCAATTTTGCTCAATCTATTCTTGACGATATAGTAGGAGTTAATGATGTAAATAAAGAAAAACTAGTTTATGAAACTATCGATGGTTTTAACTGCCCTACAAAAGGGATAACTGGCTTACAGGTCTTGGATAAATATAGCATTAAATTTGAATTAAAAAGAAGTAACAAAAAATTTTTTGAAAGAATATCTGATGGCAGACTTCCAATTGTTCCAATAGAAGAATTTGATGTCAATTTCGCAAACTGGAAATCGTATCCAGTTGGATTTGGAAAATATAAAGTTACAAAAGCAGATTATGAAAAACATGAATATTTCATGCAAAAGGTTTCAAGTGAAGAAAAAATACCTAGTTATGTTAAACTTATTTTTGGTAACAATAATGGTGGAGATGTAAAAATGCTTTTAGGAAGCCCAGAACGAGGTATTTCTGAGCATGAACATGTTGTTATTCTATCAAATATTTATTCTAATGCTGGCTTTTTATATAATTACCAAACTAGACTTGGGAGAAACGAAAATTTTAGAAAAGCAATATCACTTGCATTGGATCGGAAAAAAATAGCAAATCATTCCATTTTCAAAGAAATGCAAGAAGAGGATCAAATGCTACCAAACAGTGGGTGGCAGAAAGAATTTAGAGCAAATATTCCTATTCAAAAACAAAACATTGAAGAAGCTAAAAAACTGCTAAAAAAAGTACCAGAAAAACTGTGGAAAAATAAAATTTTTGAAATCCCATCTTATTGGGAAGATGCTAAAGAAATTAATTCTTTACCTTACATTACAGAAATACAACGCCAGCTAAAAGAAATCGGCATTGATGTAGTATTTTTAAATACTGATATGAATTATGATAAGTTTAAAAAAGATGATAAAAATGTTTTATTTTTCAGCGGATTTGGTTTTGCTAATCGTGACCCAAATAGAAATTTTAGACATTTTCTTAAAGGTTCATATTTTACCTATGAACAACCAAATGATCAACATCTAAAATATTTATATGAAACAGCATCCAAAGAAGCAAATGTAAACCCAGACCCTACTAAAAAATTAAGTGAATATTTTCATAAACGAAATTTTATGACAATTATTCTAAATCAAAGAATGTCATTATCTTTTGATACAAGAAGAATCATCAGTCTAGGAAACCAACATAACGGTATAAGACTTGCTATTTGGCAAATAAAAATTAAAGAATAGTGTAGCTTTTCCAAATTATCTTCACACTAGACTTCAATAAGTATCCTAAATTTTTACACCTTTTTTAGATAATTAAATATATAAATTCATAAATTTAGAAATTCTATTACGTGACATAACTAAACAAATGAATTACAGATAAGTTGAGTGAAGGTTAGATAATAGTCTTCAATAATTTATTTTGCTTGAAAATATAAAAGAAACTTTTATGTCACATGAGAAAAACAAGTTATATGTAATTGTCATTTTTCTTATTTTAATAGCTGGCATTTTAACAATTAATAAGAAATTAAAAAGCCAGTTGTATGAAGATTCTCATCTTTTTCCAGACGATCAAACTGTTACCATTAATCTGGCTGACCAACCGCAAATACCTTGGAAACACATTGATATCTCTACCTATGTCGTTGAATCATTTTCTGCAGCTGTTCATGGCAATTTAGTTTCATTTAATGGCACATTTAATGAATCGACAGATAGCAATTCATTACTAGAAAAATTCTTTTGTGACGGTAAAATTTGTTATGCAAATTTAAAAAAAGGAATTTTATTTCATAATAATAGAGAAGTAACTGCATATGATATTGAATTCTCATTTATTAGACAACTTTTAAGTTTTAGTAATGACAATTTTGCAAGAACTATCTTAGACGACATAGTTGGGATAGATCATTTGAAAAAAGAAAATTTAAATAATATTTATATAGACAATTACCTAAAATACCCGAGTGGCTTAATTTCTGGTCTAAAAGTAAAAGACAAATATAATATTATTTTCAATTTAAAACATGAAAATAGCCATTTTTTTCAAAAAATATCGACAGGATATTTGCCTATTGTCCCCGTTGAAGAATTTGACGATACCTACTTACATTGGAAAAATTACCCTATAGGTTTTGGGAAATACAAAGTCGTAAAAGTTGATCTTAAAAAATATATCTTTGTCGTTGAAAAATTTAATGACAAAGAAGATATACCAAAATTCATTCGTTTTATTTTTGACGAAAAAGACATTGGTGATATTAAAGGTTATGTTGGTTTAAATAAACCCAATCCTAATTATGACGGTCATATTATTTTTCCAGATATTTATTCTAGTGCAGGATTTTTATTTAATTTCAAAACTGAATTAGGTGCAAATCACAATTTTAGAAAGGCCATTTCGCTCGCACTAGATAGACAAAAAATTTCACTGACATCTCCCTATGGAGAATTTGTGGCAGATGATCAATTACTACCCGCTTCTGGATGGCAAAAAAATTACCGCGCCGAAATTCCTATACAAAAAAGAAATGTTGAAAAGTCTAAAGAATTATTAAAAAAAGTACCTGAACACCTCTGGAAAGATAAAATTTTTGAAATACATACCTTTTGGCCAACCAAAAGAGATTTGAATCAAGAATCCTATATTATTGAAATAAAAAAACAACTTAAAGACATTGGAATAAATATTCATTTTATTAATACAGACATGAGTTATACGAAATTTAAAAAAGATGATAGAAATGTTATATGGTGGAGTGGCTTCGATACTTCGAAGACCGATCCTAACTCTAATTTCGCATTTTTTAAAAAGGGTTCATTTTTTGACAATATTTACCCCTATGATCCACATATAGAGAAGTTATATGACGATGCAACAAAAAATTTAAGTAAAAGTCCAATTTTTACTAGAAATTTAAGTCAGTATTTTACTGAGAACCATATTATGGTTGTTGTCTTTCAAGTAAGAATTTCTTTTCTATATAGAAAAAACAGAATTTCTTCGTTTGGAAATCAATATAATCCCATAAAGGTTCTTGTTTGGGAATTCAAATTAAATAAATAAAGCTTTGCTATGTTGAGAAAAAAGATAAGCAGTTTTAATAAACAAATTTACATTTTTTATTGGGTTATAATTTCATTTGTAATTTCACTCATTCTTGTAATTATTGATATTGTTGTCATAAATCATCAGTTAAAAGATTATTACTTATCCACATTTGGTTATACTGAATATTTAATGCAAAATAATTATTCATTAGAAGCCTACAGGAGATTAATAGAGGTTTCATCTTCAATCTATATTTATGAAAAAGTTGAAAAAGATAACTTTTTTGCTGCAGAAATTTGGGATTGTGTGAAATGTGAAGGAAATAGATTTCCAATCTGGCAAACAAATGCTTCTTCAATTGCAGAAACAAAAAATAAAAACTCAATTTTATTTGATAATTTATTTAAAAAAATGGATTCCATATTTATTTATAATGACTGGCTCATAATAGGAATTTCATTTCCAATTTTTTCCTACAAAATATCGAATGAAAAAGTATTTCAACAAAAAAAATATACATTAAAATTCTACAAAAAAGCATTAGACTATAAATTATTTAAAGATAGGACTTCTTTTTTTGAAGTTTTTACCATCCTAAATGTCCTAGTTTTTATGTCTTTATTATTTGTAATTATAATTCCACTTTCTATTTTAAAAAGAAAAGTAGCAATAAATACAGCTAGAAAAATAGAATCAAGTACTCTTGAGAACATTAAAAATATGATTGAACATGAGCTTGTTAATCAAGAAAATATTCTAAAATTCTCTTCCGATCTAAAAGCATCTATGTCAGCAGCATTACATCATAATAACGTTGCGCAAATTATTTTAAGAAAAGTTCGAATTGAGAACATTAATCCTGTTGAAGTTTTGGATGAAGTTTGGAAAAATATTGGAAATACAAATATTAAATTAACTTGCAATATTAATATAAAAAATAAAGCACGGTTTGACAGAAGTAAACTATTTATAGCTTTTAATACCATATTAAAAAATGCAGTACATGAATCGGTGGCCGCAAAAAATATAGAAGTGAATATTACCCAAAATTGGTTTTATCAAATAAAAAAACTAATTCAAATTGAAATTTCAAATGATGGCAGGCCAATTCCGAGAAAAATCCGCGGCAAGATTTTAGCAGGATTTACAAATAAAAAAGATGGACATGGTATTGCCTTAAAAAATTTAAAAGAAATTCTTAAAAAAAATGGTAGCTCCTTAAAGTTACTCTCGCAAGTAAAGACATGTTTTTCTTTTGAAATTAAGACATCTGAAGAAGTTCTTCACATTTGTAAAAAAATTGTTCTTCAAAATGATGTCATTGAAGAAGTTTGCAAACATAAGCACGAAGACACTTCAGAAAAACCTTTTATAATTATTATTGAAGATAATGAACTTATCTGGCATGGCTGGGAAATTAAAATGCTAGATGCAAATATTTTATTTTTTAGAAATCCAGATGAGTTTTTTTGCCATATCGATGAAGAACGTATGAATGGAAACTACTTTCTTTCAAAAATTACAGCAATAATTAGCGACTTTGATTTTGGTAATGGAGTAAATTTTATTAATTCCAACTTAATTGGTGGAATTGAAAATGAAGAAGAAGAATTTACTGGAAAAATAATTCTTTGCACAGGTTTTAATGAAAAAATTCAAAAAAGTATTCCTGACCAGATGAAAATAAAAATTGATTTATTTTTTCAAAAAAGGCCAATGTCTTTTTCTGAAATTATTGAAATGATGAAAACTAAAAAATCGGCGTATTAATTAAAAATTGTCAATTAAATTTCTTATTCTATTTAAGTTATCATCAACAAAACATTTTTTATAGATCATTTGCCTAGCAATAATTGAAAAATCATGGACTGAAATTTTCATTTTTCTAATTAAAACTAAAAGCCTAACGAGTTCTCTTCTTGCTTCAACCGAAAGTTCTTTATCTATCAATTGAATTTCTTTTAAAAAAACAGAAATATTTGGATCATCAGTAAATTCTGTTTGATGCATATTAAAAAAGCTACAAATAATTTCAGGGTAACTTTTATTAAAGAATTCACCAATTTTCTTAACAACTTTATAATCATCTAATATTTTAATCGGATTTTCATAAATTCTATATAAAGTTTTAAGACTAATTTCAAGATAATTAGCCATTTCTTCTCGTGCTTCAAGCGGAAAAGAAAGAAAATAATCGACTTGAGTGTTTTCTTCTTTTAATGACTTCACTTTTACTTGTGAACTACAATTAGATGATATGATTAATAGCATCTTATTCATTTTATGAATAATATTATCAGCAATCATTGTTTCCATGACATTTTACTTTTACAGATCAAGAAAATTATTTTTTAGAGATTGGCAAATTATCAGAAGTATTCCTACATGTGCCTTCTTCAAAAACTTCGACTATA
>CAYSZE010000291.1:0-3017 GCA_964435255.1 uncultured Oligoflexia bacterium | reverse complement strand
ACAATCAACACCAAATAACGCCACAATATCGCCAGCTGAAGCTTCTTCAATATCTTCCATTTCATCAGAGTGTAAACGCACAATACGTGGTACTTTTACGCGTTTTTCTGATGCCATATTGATAAGCATATCACCTTTTTTAACTCTACCTTGGTAAACCCGCATACATGTAAGCTGCCCATAACGCGTTTCATCTAATTTAAATGCAAGCATTACCAAAGGAAGATCTGGCTCAGATTTAAGTGGGTATGGCGCTTCATTATTTGCTTGATCAAGTCCTTCATTTGAAACTTCATTTGGCGCAGGTAAATAAGCACCAACCGCATCAAGTAATAGTTGTACACCCTTGTTTTTAAATGCAGAACCACAGAATACGGGCGTAAATTGTAAGCTAATCACAGCTTTACGCATTACTTTAGCGGCTTCTTCAGCAGAAACATATTCATCACCTAAGAATTTTTCTGCTAGCGCATCATCAAAGTCAGCAAGCGCACCGATCAAATCGGAACGGCGTGTCTTTGCTTCTTCAATCATATCAACAGGAATTTCTTCTTCACGAACATTTTCACCATTTGGACCATCAAAATAAAATGCTTTCATAGTAAGAAGATCAACAACACCTTGAAAGCGGTCTTCTGCACCAATGGCCATTTGCGCCATCCAAGCATTATGATTTAATTTTTCGCGTAATTGTTGACAAACACGGTAAGGATTTGCACCAGCACGATCCATTTTATTTACAAATGCAATACGAGGCACAAGGTAACGACGCATTTGGCGGTCAACAGTAATAGATTGTGCTTGCACACCAGCCACAGAACATAACACTAAAATAGCACCATCAAGAACGCGTAAAGAGCGTTCCACTTCAACTGTAAAGTCAACGTGGCCTCGGGTGTCAATGAGGTTTATCCAGAGATCTTTCCACTGGCAGAAAGTGGCAGCAGACTGAATTGTAATTCCTTTTTCACGTTCTAGATCCATACTATCCATTGTTGCGCCAACGCCGGATTTTCCTTTAACTTCTTCAATCTTGTGGATTTTTCCAGTATAAAAAAGGATACGTTCAGAAAGTGTAGTCTTTCCTGAGTCAATATGGGCAGATATCCCAATATTTCTTACACGGGCGAGGTCTTTAATAGTCATGATTAATCCAACTCAACATAAAAATGGTTAATACTTCAGTCCAAGATAACGGACGCTAAACAAGCCCTGTGTTATCTGATTTTCGATTGAATTTCAATAGCCATTTTTATAGAGAGCTTTTGGAGATTTAACTAGATAGAAGCTTTAATGCCATACTGACTTCTATCAGACCTTTGTTTTCGTAAGTAAGCTGCCGCAATCACCTCATCAATCCATTGCTCTCCATTTATGCCTTCATGCTCCCATAATTTTGGAAACATACTAATAGAGGTAAGACCAGGTAAGGTATTAATTTCATTAAAAATAAACTCACCCGTTTTTTTACAGTTCCAAAAGTCAATACGACACAACCCTGATATTCCTGTTACCACTGCAATTTTCTTAGCCAATAGTTTTAATTCTTGCATTTTATGCGCTTCCAATCGTGCTGGAATAAACAATTCGGCTTTAGAAGTATTGGCATACTTCTCTTCATACGAGTAGAAGTCGGCTGTTGCAATTTCACCAGCAACTGTTATTCGGGGCTCATAGGAGTTGCCTAAAAAGGCGCATTCCACTTCAGTCCCTTGCATAGGCTCTTCAACCAAAGCTTTTTGATCAAACGCTAATGCTTCTTTTAAAAGAGTTTCCAATTCTTCTCTTTTGCTTGCTCTACCTGTGCCTACTGCAGAACCTAATGAATTAGGTTTTATAAAACAGGGATAGCCTAAATTTTTTTCAACTCTGTCCAAGGTCTCAATTAAATTTTTCTCAAATTGATCTATTTCTATCAATTCATATTTAGCAATACGAACACCTGCTAATTTAGCTAATCTTTTTTGAATATCTTTATCTATACCAACAACACTTGCTCTAATATCACAGCCCACATAAGCTATTTCAGCTAATTCAAATAATCCTTGCAATCTTCCATCTTCACCATTTTGGCCGTGTAGTACTGGAAAAAAACAATTTGCATCGGTATTTAATATTCTAAATATTTCTTTTTGCCCTAAATTTTCATAACAAAACTCAACATTACTTTTCTTAATTTCTTCGTATAAAACGGGGAGCAATATTGACTTTAAATTTTTTCTTCCTAGAAAAGCGGCTGGAACACTTCCTTTTATTATGATTGCTAAATCATCGGTTGTTATTGTCGCAAAATCTTTTGCAAAAAAGGTGCCTGATAGACTATAATAATTGCCACTTTTACTTATACCGACAGGAATAATTTTATATTTTTCTGGAATATTTTTTAATATAAATACTGCAGAACGTAGTGAAATTTCATGCTCACTCGATCTTCCACCAAACAAAACAGCGATTGTTTTTTCATTGCTCATTTTTACAGCCATTTACTTTTCTCCAAAATATGAACTTTGCCCCGATGGAAAATACACTGAGAGCTCTTGAATTGAAACTGAACAAAGGATATGAAAAAACAGACAATACAAATGTATGGTATTCTTTCCCCGTGAAAGAATATACATACTCTATGGGTTGCACGTTATCCAACACCTAACTTATATCTAAGCATGTGCAATTTATGTTTGCAATAAAAGGAGAAGCTCATGTCCGCGAATGAATCAAATGCCAATAAATTTAAAGCTCTTGAAACTTTATTTCAGTCTGTTGAAAAGCAATTTGGCAAAGGTACAATCATGCGCCTTTCTGATGAATCTAAAAATGCCCAGAAGCTTCAAGTTAGCCCTAGTGGTTCTGTAAGTATTGACGTTGCACTTGGTATTGGTGGGTTACCAAAAGGAAGAATTATTGAAGTCTATGGAACAGAGTCCAGTGGTAAAACAACTCTCACCTTACATGCCATTGCTGAATGCCAAAAAAAAGGAGGCATTGCCGCTTTTATTGATGCAGAACATGCACTCGAT
>CAYSZE010000290.1:0-2995 GCA_964435255.1 uncultured Oligoflexia bacterium | reverse complement strand
TTTCATTTATAGTTTCCAATGTAGGCTCTTTATTAGATTTAGGTTTTGAACTAGATTTCTTCTCAACGGTATCCAAATATTGAGGTAACTTATGATGTGTAACAATAAGCCATGCTACTATTTTAGCTAAATTAGGAAGGCTTGAGTTAGAAAAAGGGTTTCTTTTATATTTTTGATTATCTTTTATTAAATTTTTTAAAAGAAATTCTTCATCTTCAGTTTTAATATTTACTAATTTCTGTAACCATTGCTCATCACTTAAATAAACAGCTTCATTACTTTCATTAAATTTTTCAGTAATAAAAGCTAAAAATAGCCTTAAAGAAACCCATTCATGTCGGCATGGCTCAAATATATTTTTTTTCTTTTTTAATTTTTCTTGAAAAAGATCGTTAGCTTTTCCGAAATCATGGAATAAACCTGCTAGACTGCTAAGTAAAGCGATAGCATGTCCCGTTTGCCAATTGTTTTCACTGTTGTTTCTTAAAATGTTACTATAGGTATAGTTGGTTGGGACGTTACCTTTGTCATTAAATCTTGTCCTGTCACCAACAATCCAAATAAGTTCTGTCATGTTATTATTTTTAAGCCAGTGACATGCTACAGCTGTATTTCTTTTTGCCGATTTTTTTAAAAGACTTCTTAAAGTTTGTAAGCCTTGATCTGTAATATCTGTTTGCCAAACACAGTCGCCTTTTCTTTCGGCAAAATGGTCAAGTATTCTTCTTGTTTCAGTTAAAGCATTTTTACTACATTGTGAAATTAATAATATATTCATTTGTTAAATTTCTCTATAGTTTCTTTAATGCAATCGATCATAAAATCGAGGCTGCTAGTTTTTAAAAAATGTTTAATACATTGAGCGCGAAATTCTTGTGAGTCTTCACCATTTTTCCCAGAAATAAATGCTTGAGGTAATATAAGTCCATCTTTAATTAAATCGGCAACATCAAACACAAGGCCACCGCGTCGTGTTTTACCATGTAATATAGAAAAAGAATGTGGAATTCCTAAAACCCAGCAAGCAGTAGCCCCTAAACCATAAGCTAAATAATTTCCTTGATCGAGAAATTTATTTGCTTGATCTGTTCCAGAGCCATTTTTTTCTCTTGTAAACTCTCCATATTTAGTAGCTTGACTAGCGCATGAATATAAGAATTTCGTTAAATTTGCTTCGACAAGTAATAAATCGTTGCTGCTTTGAGAGTTTAAAATTTGAATAAAATGATTTTTAATTTGATTATCGAATTGTTCAAAATGAATATTAAATTTTTGTTCGCTTTGAGAAGCTCTTATTTTCCATTGTTCACTTAAAAATTTAGTCCGCAGAATTTGAAATTCTTTTGCGGCTTGTAATCGTAACTCATCATTTAACCAAATTTTTATCCAATTTTGGACATACTCCGTGGGTCTGTATTCACTTTGTGGAGAAAACCAGGCAATATCAATTTCTTTTTCTAATCCAGTATATAAAGGTGTACCACCACCACCGCAAAAACCAACTAGAACACCTGCCTTAGAAAATTCGCGCATAGCTGCTTGCGTAACAGAAGTGCCATTACCTAAAATAACACATGTCGTGTTTGCTATGGGGATATTCCAATATAAGCTTTTATTTTCTTCTTCTGTTAAATACTCAACTGTACCATTATTTACCAATACTCTACAGTATTCTAAGTAATAAAGATTTGCGCGTTTTGAGTGTAAGATAGACTTTAGTTCGGAAGAGACTAGTTGTTCCATAATAGAGACCTTCATAGGCTTAAAATTAAAATCCAGCATCTTTTTCTCAAAAAAATTAATACAATACAAGTCCTATAAAATATGTAATTTGTTGAATTACATATTTTATAGATATTTAATTTTTATTAGTATCACTGCTTAATAAAGTTTTTCCCATAACCAAAATGAGCGGATTGCAATTTGGAACAATTTTTATTATTTGTTTAAAGTCAATTATTTATTTATTCTTATAGTGAACAATAAAGGATTTTTTGTCATCTCTCACTCTAAAAAATCAGAGAATTTGTATTTAGTGTCTTCACCATTTTTAATTAATTTAAAACTTTTTTTTGCGGTGATAATATTTCCATTTATTCTTTTTTTTGCTAATAAACAGTAGATATCTTCTTTGGGAAAAAAGTCTGGCGCGTTGATATATAATTCCTTCTCATCATAAATTTTAAGTTGAGTCAAATTAGGAAATATATTTTGTAATTTTATTGTTAAATACCCAGAATAAGATTTTATTGGTAAATTGTTTTTAGGTTCTGTAATGTGTAAAAATAAGTATGTTATCTTTGGTTTTTGTTTGGAAAATATATTAAGAAGTTCTGTCAAGTCTTCTAAAGTACCTTGGGCTTCAAATAAGGAATCGCGCTCTTTGAATATAATTTTATGCTGAATATAGTCAGAGTCTTTAAAATATTCATTGATTTCTAAATGAGTTACCAAGGGCTGATAATAGGCTATGTATTCTAAAATGTCTTGCAGGTTACTTCTATCACCCAACGGAAAGTCTGAACTTTCTTTAATGTAAAGGTCCATATCAGTTATAATTTTATGACTATCTATAAGTTCTTGTTTAATTTCAGCATAGCTCCCTTTAAAAACAGTTTTTTTATTAACGATATTTTTAGTATATATTAAGTCATTTAAATTATGCGATTCATTTGTAGTTTGCTTTAGACTTGTTTTTTCTTCATTATTTATAACAGCATATGCAGAGTAACAGTTAGTAAATATAACACAGCATAATAAATTTTTTAAGAACATATAAAAATCCTTTCTTGTTTTAATAGAAAGATTTTTATATATATAGACAAAGTTATATGTCAATTTTGTAATTTAATTTTATATGCCAGTTAAGAGTTGAGAAAATTAGTGTGAGGATTGAAGAAATAGCTCCAATTTGTTAAATAATTTTTGCGAAAAAAAAAGTAACAAAGGAGCTACCAATGGATTGGCAGAACCAACTCATCACCGTTTACCTTAC